>CAMLJW010000043.1 GCA_946480485.1 uncultured Streptomyces sp.
GGCCCTGGGTGATCCCATCGAGGTGGAGGCACTCACCCGGTCATTCAGGAAGTACACCGATCGTTCGCAGTTCTGCGCGATCGGTTCGATCAAGACCAACATCGGTCACACCGGGCAGGCGGCCGGCGTAGCCGGACTGATCAAGGCCCTCCTCTCCTTCGAACACGAGCTGATCCCGCCGACACTGCACCTCGAACGGCCCAACAGCCGCATCGACTTCGAGCGCAGTCCGTTCTACGTTGCCACCGAACCGGTTGCCTGGCCCCGACAAGCGGAGACACCGCGGCGGGCCGCGGTCAGCTCGTTCGGCTACAGCGGTACCAACGCACACCTCGTGGTCGAGGAACCGCCGGTACAGCGCTCTTCTCGGGCAACCTCGGAGCCCCATCTGGTGGTGGTGTCCACGAAGACCTCGGAGGCGCTGGAAGCACGCCTCCGCGATCTGGACACCTGGCTGGACGGGACGGGCCAGGGCCAGTCGGTCGCGGACATCGCGTACACACTCTACTGCGGCCGGAAGCATTTCCCGTGGCGCGCCGCCTTCGTCGCCGGCACCACGGTCGAGCTGCAGCGCTCGCTTCGGGAACGGCTCCAGGAGGGGGTCCGGAGGCACGACCCCCTCCCCCTGCGGGAGCGCACCGAGACGACCGATCAGCTCCAGCGCGATCTCGTGAACGGAGCTGTGGAGGATCGCGGGTCGGTGCTGCGCCGGGCTGCCGGACTCTACGAGGGGGGCGGCGACATCGACTCCAAGCCGCTGTTCCCCGCCGGAGGCCGTCGGATTCCCATGCCCACATACCCGTTCGCGCGGGACCGCTACTGGAAGCGGGGCGAACCTGCTCGCGCCGCCCAGGAAGTGCCGGGCACCGGCATCCGACTCGACGACGTATCGAGGGACGGCGAGTCCCGCTTCCGGTTCCGGCCCAGCGGAACGGAGTTCTTCGTCGCCGACCACGTCGTGCAGGGCCGGCCCATTCTGGCCGCCGCGGCCTCGCTGGAGCTGGCACGGGCGGCCGGAGCACGTGCCGGGTACAGCCCGTCGCCGTCCATAGGCAGGGTGAGGTGGCACCAGCCGCTCCCGGCAGCGGAGCCGATCGACGTCCTGTTGCGGTCGACCCACGAGGGGCTGTCGTTCGAGATCGCTCCGACCGGGACAGCCGAGCCCTCGGTGACCGGAGTGCTGCGGTCGGCCCCTGGTGCCGGAGAGCCCGGCACCATGGACCTCGCCGGCCTGCGAGAACGCTGCCGGCACCAGATGGGCCGGGAAGAGTGCTATCGCTTCTTCCGCGAGCTCGGCTTCGCATACGGCCCGGCCTTCCAGGTCGTTCGACGGCTGTCCGCCGGCGAACGGGACGTGCTCGGCGAACTGGAAATTCCTGCTGGGCTCTCCGGCGACATGACGGGCTTCGCGCTCCACCCGGCACTGCTCGACGGGGCACTGCAGGCCATGGTGGCCCTGGACCGCGGACAACGACCGACCCGCAGGCTGCCCTACGCCGTCGAGGAGGTCCGCCAGCACGCACCGATGCCTCCCTCATGTCTGGCACGCGTACACCAGCGTGACGACGGTGCCCTGGACATCGACGTGGCCGACACCGAAGGCCGCATCCTGGTGTCGCTGCGCGGACTGGAGGTGCGAGAAGCGGGAGTCTCCTCCGAGATCATGCGGTTGCGTCCGGTATGGAAGGAAAACGAGCCGAGCGACGTGCGCGGCATCGCACCGGTGCCGACCCTGGTGCTCGACCTCAACGCCGGCGCGGCGGACCGCCTGCGGGACCGAGCCCCTGGCACGCCGTTCGCCCTCGCCGTGCCGGGCCCGGAATTCCGCGACGCCACGGGGCATTTCGAGATCCGTGAAGAATCCCCCGAGGATTACCGCCGCCTGTTCGCTGCCCTGCCCTGGCGGCCCGAGCGGATCCTCGTGCTGTGGAATGCCCGCGAGACCGCCGTCGACGGTGTGCCGGGCCAGGGGCGCGGCCTGCACACGCTGCTCGCCTTGAGCAAAGCGCTGGGAGAGGACCGATCCTCCGGTCCGGTCACGGTCCGCCTCGTCCATCCCGCCAGGGGTGAGGAGAGCCTGCCCCACCTCGCGGCACTGGCCGGCTTCGCGCGCAGCGTCCGGCAGGAGGACCCGGACGTGCGCCTGCAGGTGGTCGGACTGCCCGGCGCTCCGGAAGAGCACGCCGATCTGGTGCTGTCCGGGTTCGACGGCCCGGCGGAACTGCGGGTGACCGAGGACGGAGCGGTGCTCACCAGGGCGTTCGAGGAGGTTGTCCCTGGCGAGGCCGAACCGATCCGCATCCGCTCCGGCGGCACGTACCTGATCACCGGTGGCGCGGGCGCCGTGGGGCGGCACTTTGCCGAGCACCTCGTCGGCCATGAGGCGAACGTTGTGCTCGTCAGTCGCTCCGCGGTCGATGAGAACGACCTTGCGCGGATCGGCCGGAATGTGGTCCACCTGCGTGCCGATGTGTCCGACCGGCACGCACTCGCCGAGGTGCTGGCCGAAGCACGGAGCAAGTTCGGCCCGCTGCACGGCATCGTTCACGCCGCGGGGGCGACCCGCGACTCGTTCGTGCGGGACAAGACGATCGAGGAGACGAGGGAGGTGCTGGGCGGAAAGCTGGACGGTGCGGTGTGGCTCGATGCGCTCACCCGACAGGATCCGCTCGACTTCCTCATGTTCTGCTCCTCGGCGGTCACCGCCGTAGGCAATGTCGGCCAGGCCGACTACGCCTACGCGAACGCCTTCCTCGACGAGTTGGCCGCGGTACGAGAAGCGCGCCGGCGCTCCGGCGGACGCGAGAGCAGGACGATCTCGGTGTGCTGGCCGGCGTGGTCCGGTGGGGGCATGGCGTCGTCTCTGGCATCGACGGACAGCGCGATCGACGCCGCCGAAGGTCGAGCCCTGTTCGACGAAGCGCTGGCATTCGAGGGGCCGACGCTGCTGGTGATCAAGGGGAACCCCGCCCGTGTCCGGGATGAGCTGCCGTGGGCAGGCCGGGGGTCCACTCCGACCGAGCCGCACACCGGTGGCTCCGGCACGTCGCAGGCTGGTCAGGCGGAGCTGCACGCCGCGGCGGTGTCTCTGCTGACGAGGGTCCTGGCTGACGAACTGCGCGTTCCGGTGGCTCGGATCGATGTGTCCGAACCACTTGAGACGTACGGCATCGACTCGGTGATGGTCATGCGCCTCACCCGCCGTCTCGAAGAGACCTTCGGGCCGCTGCCCAAGACGCTGTTCTTCGAATATCTCACCCTCACCGAGCTGGCCGGCTACTTCGCCCGGCGCCACCCCGGCGCGTTCACCCCGGCCGACGAGCCCTCCCGCGCCGACCGCAGGGAGGCGATACGTCCGGCGACGGCCGTCGAACTCTCCGACCCTGGTGCGTGCAGCGAAGACGGCTCCGACGACATCGCCGTGGTAGGTGTCAGCGGGCGGTACCCCATGGCCGGTGATCTCGACGCGTTCTGGAACAACCTGGCGCAGGGACGGGACTGCATCACGGAGATCCCCTCGGACCGTTGGTCGCTCGATGGCTTCTACGCCGAACAGCCGACACCGGGCAAGAGCTACTCGAAGTGGGGCGGATTCCTCGACGGCATCGACAAGTTCGACCCGCTGTTCTTCTCGATCTCGCCCAAGGAAGCCGACCTGCTGGACCCGCAGGAACGGCTGTTTCTGGAGACTGTCTGGCATCTGCTGGAAGATGCGGGCTACACCCGAGCCGCCTTGGCAGGGCCGGACACTGGCGTGTTCGTGGGCGTGATGTACGGCCACTACCAGCTGTACGGCCCGACCGAGGACGGCCGCGTCCCGGTGTCGTCGCATGCTTCCATCGCCAACCGGGTTTCCTACTTCTTCAACTTCCACGGCCCGAGCCTGGCCCTGGACACCATGTGCT
This sequence comes from uncultured Streptomyces sp., assembly GCA_946480485.1. The sequence goes on from CAMLJW010000043.1 coordinate 3,906, forward strand.
CGTCGTCGCTGACCGCCATCCATCTGGCGTGCGAGAGTCTGAGGCGCGGCGAATGCCGTACAGCCGTGGCGGGCGGCGTCAACCTCACGCCTCACCCGGACAAGTACCTCCAGCTCAGTCTGGGCGGCTTTGCTTCGTCGGACGGTCGTTGCCGGAGTTTCGGTGCGGACGGCGACGGCTACGTACCCGGCGAAGGCGTCGGCGCGCTTCTGCTGAAACCGCTGGCGGCTGCTGAGGCTGACGGGGATCACATCCACGCAGTGATCCGGGGAAGTGCGCTCAACCATGGCGGGAAGACCAACGGCTACACCGTGCCGAATCCGAAGGCGCAAGCCGACGTCGTTACTCAGGCGATCCGGCGCACCGGCGTTGAATTGTCCGATATCAGCTACCTGGAGGCCCACGGGACCGGGACCGCGCTGGGTGACCCGATCGAAATCGCCGCGCTCAACAAGGTGTTCGGCGGTTCGGGTAGCGACGAGCGGATCCCGATCGGCTCGGTCAAGTCGGCGATCGGACACCTGGAGTCGGCTGCCGGAATCGCCGCGATCACCAAGGTGATCCTGCAGATCCGTGAGCGTGCCATTGCTCCGACATTGCATGCGGACGTGCTCAACCCGAACATCGACTTCGCCGATTCGCCCTTCCACGTGCAGCGCGAACTCGGGGATTGGAACCCGCGCTCGCCCAGGCTCCCTCTCACAGCCGGCGTGAGCTCCTTCGGAGCTGGTGGCGCGAACGCGCACGTGATCGTTTCCGAGCACGTCCCGGACACGCTGCCGGAAGAACCGGACACCCCGCAGGTGATGGTGGTCTCAGCCAGGTCGGAGAGTGAACTCCGTGCTCTGGCAGGGCGCCTGGCCGAGAGGATCCGCCTCCGCCGGGACAGTGCGCAGCCCGGAATCGACGACGGTCTGGAGGAGGAGCTGGCTTCGCGTGTGGCAGCCCTTCTCGGCGTGAGCACGCAGGATCTGGACAGTGCGGGATCGCTCAGCGAATGCGGTTTCGACGAGGTGGCCCGCGCCAAGCTCGGCACGATGCTTGCCGAGGCCTATAGCCTGACCGCCGACGATCTGCCGGCAGAGCTGGACACGGTGGCCGCGCTGGCCGGGCACGTGTCCGAAGGCCTAACGGCCGGTAACGCCGAGGGCACCCGCACTGTGCACCCCGTGCCCGGGTCTTTCGGAGACATCGCCTTCACCCTTCAGACCGGCCGGGAAGCGATGCTAGAGCGCCTGGCCTTCGTCGCGTCCACCGCGGACGACGCCGCCGAGGTGCTGGCTGAGTTTGCCACCGGAGCCGTCCGTGAGGGCGTTTTCACCGGTGCGACGAGGGACAGGGACAGCGGCGTCCCCTTCGACGATCAGGCCGGAGCCGACTACCTCACTGCACTGGTCGAGCAGGGCGCGTCCCAGCGGATCGCGCAGCTGTGGGTGCAGGGGGCCGACTTCGACTGGGGGGCGCTCCACACGGGCCGCGCCAGGAGGCGGGTTCCGCTGGCCCTGTACCCGTTCCAGCGGGAACGGCACTGGCTGACAGGGACTGCTCGGACGCAGGCGGCCGTTGCGGATGGTGGGCGGCCGCCTGCAGCGGCCGCCCTGGTACCCCCGGCCGAGGGAAAGGACATCACCGCTCTCGTCGAACGAGAGCTGACTCGCCTCGCCGGCGACGTCATCGAACTGGCGGCGCACAGGATCGACCCTCGGTCACCGCTGGGCGACCTCGGGTTCGACTCGTTGGCTCTGAAGACGCTCAGTGACCGGATCGGGGACCGGTTCGACGCACCCATCACACCTGCAGTGTTTTTCGAGCGGCCTGGCATCGCCGGCGTCGCCCAGTGGCTGGTCGCCGAACACAGGGATCAGGTCGAAGCGGCGTTGAATGCCGCCAGCACCTCCGCACCAGCGGCCGAAAACTCCGGTGGTTCGACAGTCGTGAAGGAGGACGACGTGTCCGCAATGGATGCCGATGGTCTGGGTGACGTCGGCGCTGAACCCATCGCCGTCATCGGCATGTCCGGCAGGTTCCCTGGCGCACGTGATCTGCAGGGATTCTGGCGTCACCTGGTCGACCGAGACGATCTGGTGATCGAGATTCCGCAGGAGAGGTGGGACTGGAGGGAGCTCGACAGCGAGGAACGGCCGGCCGACCAGCGGTCCAGCTTCCGTTGGGGCGCCTTCCTCGACGGCGTCGACGAATTCGACCCGCGGTTCTTCGGGATCACGCCCGCCGAGGCGGAGATGATGGACCCCCAGCAGCGTCTGCTGCTGCAGGCCGCCTGGGAAGCTTTCGAAGATTCTGGCTACCGGCCCTCGACATTCGCCGGTGACCGGGTCGGACTGTTCGCCGGGCTCCAGTTCAGCGATTACCAGCACCTCATGCACGAGGCGGGCATGCTCAACGGGCAGGCCGCTCTCGGCAACGAGCATTCGATCGCGGTGAACCGGATCTCGTACCTCATGGACTTCCACGGTCCCAGCGAGCCGGTCAACACGGCCTGTTCCAGTTCGCTGGTCGCGGTGCACCGTGCTGTGCGGTCCCTGCGGTCCGGCGAGAGCAAAATCGCCCTCGCCGGAGGGATCGCGCTCAACCTGACGTCGCACTCCACTGTGGCCGCCGGCATGATGGGCCTGCTGTCTCCGGACGGGCGGTGCAAGACGCTGGACAGCGGCGCGAACGGCTACGTCAAGGGCGAGGGAGTCGGCCTGCTGCTGCTGAAGCCGCTCAACCGAGCCGTCGCCGATGGAGACCAGATCCATGCCGTGATCCGTGGCACTTCGGTGAATCACGGCGGGCGGGCGGCCTCTCTCACTGCGCCCAATTCGGCCGCACAGGCGGCACTGATGAGCACCGCCTGGTCCGAGGCCAGCATCGGACCCGACGAGATCGACTACATCGAGCTGCACGGCACCGGTACTGAACTCGGCGACCCGGTGGAGATCAACGGCCTGAAGTCGGCGGTCCGGCAGTCCTCCAGTGAGCGAGGCGACGGAGTCCCCACTGACGGCTCCATCGGGATCGGCTCGGTGAAAACCAATGTCGGCCACCTCGAACCCGCTTCCGGCATTGCCGGGCTGATCAAGATGATCTTCGCGATGAAGCACGAGACCCTGCCGGGGATGGTGCATCTGAAGGAGGTCAACCCGTACATCGACCTGACCGGGAGCCCGTTCTCCATCGTCGAGGAGACGGTGCCCTGGCGGCACCGGACCGACGCCGCGGGGCGCGCCATGCCGCTGCGTGCTGGCATCAACGCGTTCGGCTTCGGCGGTGTCAATGCGCATGTGCTGATCGAGGAAGGTCCAGCCCTACACACGGCCGGTACGGTCCCTGCCGGTGACCGGGTGTTCGTGTTCTCCGCGCCGAATCCGGATGCTCTGAGCCGCGTCGTGGAGCGGTTCGCCGACTGGCTCGACGGATGGCACGAGGAGCCTGGTACGTACCCGGGTCCCGACGCCGTGGCCTACACACTGCAGGAGGGCCGGGAGGCGTTCGGGGAACGGCTCGCTGTGGTGGCGCCCGACCTCGGTGCGCTGCGGGAACGGCTGAAGATGCTGGCGGAGGGGGCCGAGTCCGGCCCGGGAATCCACCGGGGACAGGCAGACCGCTCCTCCGGAGTGTGTTCCGAGGCGGCACCGGCCGCGGCCGCCGGCGCTTGGGCCACAGGGGAGGACGTCGACTGGAAGGCCGTCCGGCAGGCGCCGGGGCAGCGGGTCTCCCTGCCGACCTACCCTTTCGCCACCGAGTCGTACTGGTTCACCGCTCCGGAGCGGACCGCTCCGGCCGGGACCACCGAGCAGCCGGCCGGTGAAGCGTCCCTCAGCGGAGAGGAGCTCGTCCGGTCCGTGCTCCGGGAGATCCTCAAGGACAAGCTGAAGCTCGGCGACGACGACCTGGATGTTGATTGCGACCTCAAGGACTTCGGGGTCGACTCGATGCTCAGCGCGATGATCGTGCAGGTCGTGCAGAACGAGTTCGATGTCCAGGTGTCGCTGACTGCTTTGGTCGACTACCCGACGCTGCGGTCGCTGGCGCGGTACGTCTACGCCGACTGCCTGGACGGCAAAGTCCCGACCCGCCGTGGAGCGATCGAGCGCACCACCGACTCCGCCGGGGATTCCGACTCCCACCGGCTTCCGCCAGAACTGCTGCCGATCAATACCGAGGGGACCCGGCAGGCGTCGTTCTGGGTGCACGGGGCTGCGGGCTACTCTACGTGGTTCCAGAATCTGTCCCGTGCACTGGGGCCTGAGTACCCGATCTATGCCTTCCAGGCCAAGGGAACCGACGGGCACTCGATGCCGCAGCTGATGGACGAGATGGTCGACCACTATGTGGATTGCATCCGCCGGGTGCAGCCTGAGGGGCCGTATGTGATCGGCGGCTACTCGTTCGGAGGCCTGGTCGCCATGGAAGTCGCCCGTAGGCTGCACGACGAGGGCGAGGCGATCCGGCACCTCATCATGTTCGACACGTACCCGGCTACGCAGGAAGTGGTCGATCGGCACCGGGCCGTGTTCGACGAGAACTTCCTGAGCTTCTACCTCACCAACTACTTCCTGAACATCACAGAGAACCCGGACGCGGTGATCCGCCCGTCCGAACTCGAACATGTCCCGAGCAGCCTGCGAGTCGGTGAGCTCGCCCGGCTGGCCAAGAAGCGGGGCCAGAAGCGGATCTCGGCCGACGACATCTATCTGTACCTGCGTGGCGGGCTCCTGTGCTCGGAGTACGCCGAAGGCATGTATCAGACCTACGAGATGCGTCCGTACACGGCTTCCGACGTCCTGTTCTTCCGGGCCACCGATGGCTTCACCGGCCGGGCGAGCGCGGCGTACTGGAGCTCGACGCGGATCCTCGACGGCTACGACTACCTTGAGCCGTGGCGGGACATCGTCGCCGGCGAGTTCCGCGCCGTCGACCTGGACAACGACCACCTGAACATGCTGGAAGAGCCCACGCTCGACCAGGCAACCCGGCATGTCGAGGCCATTCTGAAGGAGCCGCCGCCGCTGGACACCGAGCGCTATCAGCGCTTCCTGAAGTCGTTCGATGCGGTCAGCGGGTTCGGCTACCAGTTGCTCGCCGGCCGTGTGCGGGAGTCCGCAGCGGTCTCGGATCTCGGCGAAACACTCAGCCGTGAAGAGCTCCGTCAACGACTGGAGGTGCAGCCGGGGTACGACAGGCTGTTCCACGCTTCGCTCGACGTGCTCGAAAGGGAGGGGTACGTCACGGAGGAGTCCGGGCGCCTGACGTTCACGCGGAAGTTCGCGAAGGAAAGCATCGTTCCCGGCAGCACGGAATCCACCGACCGCTCCAAGGCACTGGCCGCGAGCAACCCCGAGGCCGCCGAATACCTGCCGCTGCTGACCACCAGCCAGGAGGCGGTGCTGGATGTGATGGCCGGCCGACGGGATGCGACCGAAGTGCTGTTCCCCGGGGGCTCGATGGAGCTGGTCGCCGAACTGTACAAGGGCAACATTCAGACCGAGTACTACAACCGGCTCACCGCCGACCGTGTCGGCGAGCACATTCGCCACTTCCTGAGGCGCTTCTCCCGGGCCAGGGCGCAGATCTTCGAGGTGGGCGCCGGGACGGGGGGCACGAGTACGTTCGTCTTCGATGCCGTGCAGGACTTCGCCGACCGCCTGCGCTACTTCTACACCGACATCGGATCGGCATTCCTCCAGGTTGCTCAGCAGCAGTTCGGCAGCGATCACCCGTACCTCGAGTTCGCCACGCACGACATCGAAAAGGCACCGGAGGAACAGGGCTTCGAGCCGCACTCGATGGACGTCGTGCTGGCCAGCAACGTCCTGCACACGACCCGCACGATCGCCAACAGCCTGGAACAGTGCCAGCGTCTGCTCAAGCCGGGAGGCATCCTGGTCATCAACGAGCTCACCCAGCGACTCGACTACAACACCCTGACCTTCGGGCTGACGCCCGGATGGTGGCTGTACGAGGACGACCAGGAGCGGATCAGCGGTTCTCCGCTGCTGCGGCCCGGTGAGTGGACCACGAGCTTGCACCAGGCCGGGTTCGGCGAGGTGGAAATCCACGGAGTCCCGGGGTTCGAGGATGAAGAACAGGCACAGTGCATGATCGTGGCGACCCTGGACGGGAGTGGGGCGAGGTGACGCTCACGCTCTCCGAAATGTGCCGTCGCTGCCGGCAGCCGTGATCCCTTCGGCCTGAAGGCCACGTGTAATACCGGACCGGTCCATTTCCCATCAGCACTGGGAGGGGCCGGTTTGCGTGCACTCGGACGGGGTGGTCCGTTGAGAAAAATGACAGGACATGCCGCAGCTCACGTCAGCCGGGAGACGGGTGTCCGTTTCCGTGTGCTCGGCAGTCAGAGCGGAAGGCCTGATTCCAGAATCGCCAGGCCCCTGTCGAAGCAGTCCACGAAGTTGGACTCCCTGTCCTGGGCCGCGGCGGCCAGGGAAGACAGCACGACGCCGATGACCGCTCCGGCCCACGTGCGCACTTCGATGTCCCGGGGGTCGCGGCCGATACGTTTTGCGAGCGTTTCCGAGAGCGTCATGGTTCCTGCGATGAGCTGGTTGAGCATGACCGCTCGGAGCTCGGGGACAGAGACGACCAGCTCGCGCCGCGCCCGTTCGGTCTCGCTGGCTTCGGCCGGCAGCTGGTCGAACACCTCGCGCAGCGCCGTACGCACCGCGGTGAGCGGGGAGACATCGGACGGCTGATGGAGGAATGCCTCCATCAGCAGCGGATCGAGCTGGTCGTAGCAGACGGTGTCTTCCTTGGAGTGGAAGTAGCGGAAGAACGTGCTTTGCGACACATCGGCCGATGCCGCGATCTGCTCGATCGTGGTGTTCGTGTATCCCTGTTCGGTGAACAACCGCAAGGCGTGCTGCTGGATGGCGGCACGCGTCTCGGCCTTCTTGCGCTCCCGAAGCCCGGTCGGCTGCTTACTCGGCGATGAAGTCATGCTGTGGGGTGGTGCCACTTCGTGCTTCCTCATTTCCTTGACAGGACAACCCTATTGGGTCCCTGTCCGGAAACTCCGGGGCCCCTCAGTGATTGTGCCTGGCCGCTGTGCTGACCTTCCTCAGATGTGTCCTGAAATGGGTGTCGGTCGGCTTCCCCGCGTACGAAGTATCGCGTGCCCGCTCGGCAGATCGAACGGGCACCCTCTGATGGGTGGGTGTACCGGGCGATTCAAGGCTCCGGGGTGAGCACGATGACAGGGATCGGACGGCTTGTTTTCTTGGCGTAGCTGCGGTAGCGCTGCCGGTTGTTGGCGTTGACAACGCCGAACAGTTGTCCGTAAGCGGGTTCGGTAGGCCAGACGGAGCGGGCGGTCACCCGGTGCCGGATACGGGCGACCTGGATCTCCGCACATGGCAAGGACGTCAGGTTGTGGAACCACGCGGGCGTACGGTCGGCCCCGCCGGCAGAAGCGACGACCAGGTAGGTGTCTCCGTGCCGGGCGTAGGTGAGGGGCGAGAATCCGCATCTTCCGGTGCCAGATGAGGATCATCATGGTCTCCTTCCGCCGAAAGGCGGTTCACACGGACCAGGTCACCGGGAGTTCGCGTACTCCTTGCACGCTCACAGCGTTCTTGATGGGCAGTTCCTCCGTTGGCACCGCCACCCGAAGCGAGGGAATCCGGGTGAACAGAGTTCCCAGCGCGATCTCCAGTTCTGCTCGGGTGAGGGGCCCCGGAGTTTCCGGACAGGGACCCAATAGGGTTGTCGAGTCAAGGAAATGAGGAAGCACGAAGTGGCACCAACCAGCAAGTACACCCCCGAGTTCCGTGAGGAAGCCGTACAGATCGCACTCCGGTCCAGCAAGACCATCTCGGAGACGGCCCGAGAACTTGAATTGAACCCGGAGACACTCCGGGGCTGGGTGAAGAAACACCAGAAACAGCACGAGCCGCCTGCCGATGCCGAGCTGACGGTCAGCGAACGCGCCCGACTGAAAGAACTCGAACGCCGCATTCGCGAAGTCGAGATGGAGAATGCCTTCCTGAAAAAATGCGCGGCGTACTTCGCGAAGGATCCCGGTAGCAAATAAGGACGAGCTCATCGAAACGATGCGGCTCGACACTGCGGAGTACGTGTTCCCGGTCGAGTTCATGTGTGAACGACTCGACGTATCCAAGTCCGGCTACTACGACTGGCGGCGCCGCCCCAATTCCGCGGCCCAGCGCCGCGAGGAATTGAAGCTGCTCGTCAAGAAGGAATTCGAGATGTCCGACAGCACTACGGATACCGGCGCATCCACGCCCAACTGGCCCGCTGGGGCCTGGGGTCGCGATTTGCCGCCGATATGGCGACCACCAAGCCGTCGCCGCCACGGATGTGCACTCCGCCGAGCTCGACGTCCTTGGTGGCGAACCGGCCCGCCCCGTCCGCGACCGACAGGTAGCGCAGGATCTCCTCGACCACGGTGTTGATGCGGCCGCCTGGCGCAGGCCGGAGCGGTCTCAATTCGCGACGACCTCGGGTTCCGCCTGCGTCTGGCCGCCGTACTCGCGCTGCCGGGGCACGTAGACCAGCGCGAGCACGGCCCCGATCGCGGTGAACGCGGCGCAGGCCACCAGCGTCGTGGTCATGCCGTCCGTGAACGCCGAACGTACCGAGGCGAGCAGCTCGGGCGAGCCGAGATGGCCGGCGACCTTCACGCCGGCTGCTGCCGTGTCCTGCACCGATTCCGCGGCCTGGGCAGGGAGGCCGGTCATGTCCACCTCTGAGCGGTAGCCGGAGTTGAGAACGGTCCCCAGGACGGACACGCCGACGGTACCGCCCACTTCTCGGAGTACTTGAAGCACGCCGGAGCCCATGCCGCTCTGTTCATCGCTGAGCGTGCCCATGGCGATGTCCATCGAGGGCGGCAGCGAGAAGCCGAGACCGAATCCGATGACGGAGATCCAGCTTGCGGCGAAGGAGTAGCCGTCCGCGACGTTGGTAGTGGCACCGATGAGCAGACCGACCGTCATCAAGGCGAAGCCCAGTGCGATCACGATCTTGGCGCCGAACCAGATCCTGAGCCGGTCAGCGATCGGCACACTGATGAGCATGCCGGCGATTACAGGCAGCAGTCGCATGCCCGTTCCCAGGGCATCCGTACCGCCGACGGCTTGGAAGTACATCGGCAGCACGAAAATCGCGCCCATCAGTACGAACGAGGCCAGGGTGACGAGGATCGAGCCCCAGGTGAAGTCCGCCGATCGGAACAGACAGCGGTCGACGAGCGGATTCCGGGCACGCCGCAGATGGGCTGTGAACACCGCCAGGACGGCCACGCCACCGATGACCGGTACCAAGGTCGCCATCGCGCCCCAACCGTTCTCACCGGCTTCAACGAGCCCGTATGTGAGCGCGACCAGCCCGACACTCGAGAGCGCCACGCCGGTGACATCGAACCCCTGGCCGCCGGTGCCCTGGGTGCGCGGGAGCAGCAACGCCAGCATCACGATGCCTACGACGACCAGCGGCACATTGACCAGGAACACCGAGCCGTGCCAGTAGTGATCGAGCAGCCAGCCGCCGAGCACCGGACCGAGCGGAATGCCGATGGACATGGCCATGGTCCACGCGGAGATCGCCCGGCTGCGCTCCTTCGGCGTGAACAGCACGTTGATCAGCGACATCGACACCGGAATCATGAACGCCGCAGCCACGCCGAGGAGAGCACGCGACACGATCAGCATCTCGGGCGAGACGGCGTAGGCGCAGGCGGCCGAGGCCACCCCGAACAGGCCGAGCGAGCCGAGGAGCAGCCCCTTGTGACCGTACCGGTCCGCGGCCAGACCGGCCGGCAGCATCCCGGCGGCCAGAACCATCGTGTACGCGTTGGCGAACCACTGAAGTTCGCTGGTGGACGCGTTGAGTTCTGTCGCGAACGTGGGCCATGCGACGTTCAGGATCGTCACGTCAAGCCCGACGCTCAGGAGTGCGACGGAGATCGCACCCAGCGCCCACCAGCTCTGATGGGGCGTGGTAGTAGCCATGACCACTCCTTGCGATAGTAGCTAACAGTTGACACTAACTCTCGAGTTGGTGCGGCTGTCAATCTCTAGGGCTGGCAAAATCAGCCGTGCTGGCTGGGACCGCCGAGGAAGGTGACGATTCCTCTGGAACCTGTGGACAGCAGCCAGATGACGGGCAGGCAGGCCGGCTGCAGAGCGGTGCATGGGCGGCCCGGAAGGAGCATCGCGTGGCGGGAACGAGCCGCTGGGGCAAGCCGGCAACGTTCGCCGCGGGCCGGTCCCTGGGCGACGCACGTCCAGGGACCGGCCCGGTCAGCTCACCGAGCTGTGAGGATCAGGGCTTGGTCGTCCGCGGTGCACCTGCGGGGCTGCCCTGACGGAAAGCGCCGAGGTGGCGGTCAGCGCACCAGTCGGCGATAGACGACAGCGAAGACTGCCGCGTGAAAGGCGACGGCGATCGCAGTCGAGGCTGCGAAGGCGGCAGCACTCTTCGCAGCGAACGCCGCATGAATCCAGAACGCGGGGACGACGCCGAACGCGTAGGCCCACTGGTCAGGGATGACGACGCCGGCGACCGCGGCGGCATCGACGAAAAACAGGGCCTTGAAGAACGTGAGCCCTTCGATCTTGTTATGCGCGAACGCCACGGCTGCCAGCATCGCCGTAGGCGCTGCGAGAGCGCACAACAAGGCGCGCAGCAACAGAATGAAGGGGGAGTAGGGAAGGAGCTGTGTGCCGAAAATCAGTACGAGGGAGTAGATGAACCCCAGCAGAGTCACGGCTCCGATGCGGTAGGACAACAGGCGGCCCGGGGAGACAGGTAGGGTCCGGTACACCGTGAAGAGCTGCTGGTCCTTCTCGTCCAGCATGACGAACGACAGCATGAAGGCCGGGAACAGCGCCGCGATGGTACAGAAGACGCTGACCGCGACGGTTCGGTATTCGGCGGCCGGCGGCACGTACTGCTCCAGAAGGGGGAGGCCGAACCGGAGCAGAACCACAAAGATCACTGGCACGAACAAGAGTGCACCGACCGTGCGATCTCGTGCGACGTTGCGGAAATCGTTGGCCAAGACCGCCTTCGCGATGCTCATGTCAGCCTCCCGCCTGGCGAACGCGGCTTTCGAACGACCGCAGTGCCCAGCGGAACGCTGCGACGTTCGAGACGACCAGGAAGCCGAACCCGTAGACCAGTTCCCACGCGGGCCTGGCCTCGAATGCGGCCCGCAGCAGGACGAACGAAGCCTGCGTGGGAATGAGGTAGAACACCGGTGATTCGACGATGCCGAGGAAGTGCAGCAGCGGCGCGCTCAGCGGCAGCAGGAACGGCGGGATGAGGATCAGGTAGGCGTTGACGGTGCGGACCCGCGCCACGGCACCGAAGCCGAGGAATGCCAGGAAGACCGATGACAGTGCGGTTGCGAGCAGCACGAGAACCACGCCGAGTTCGATGCCGTGAGCGGCGATCATCATGACCAGCGCGGCCGAGACCGCGATCGTGCTCAGGGAGATGGCCTTCGACCATAGGTACTGACTTGGCGAAAGCGGCGTGACCACGACGGCTTGCAAGGTTCCCGCGCCTCGTTCGAACATCACGAGAACACCGATGAACAAGAAACCGATCGTGGTCGGATCGGAGAAGACCAGGACGACGGACAGGTCGTCCAGTACACCGGGCGGGACGACCTGGAAGATGAGGACATAGAGCGCGGTCACCAGGGCAGCGATCGTCACGATGTGATAGCGGAGCTGGAGTTTGAGATCCCAGCGGATGGCGCGCAGAAGGATGTGCAGCGGCTTGCGGCCGGTACGGGGGGCCGACGCGGTCGTCACAGCAGCCTCCGCCCGGTCGTCTCCAGGAAGATGTCCTCCAGCGAGGGTTCGGTCGAGTGCAGCGAGAGGATCTTCCTGTTCGCGATGATGTCCAGGAACTCCTGCTGATCTCCGAGCCCGTCGAGCAGAAACTCGCGCTCGCGTGTTCCGTCTCCGTCGTGGAACTCCACGGTCACCCGTCGCTCGGCTCCGGTCGACCGGAGGGCCTTGGGCGTGTCCAGCCGCTTGATCTGTCCATCCACGATGAACGCCACCCGGTCGCAGAGCTCGTCGGCGTCGTGCATGTTGTGCGTGGTGAGGAAGACGGTCTTACCGAGGGCTCGCTGTTCGAGGATGATGTCCTTGAGCAGCCGCGCGTTCCCCGGATCCAGACCGCTGGTCGGTTCGTCGAGAAACAGGACCTGCGGGTCATGCATGAGCGCCCGGACGAAGTTGAGCCGCATCTTCATGCCCTTGGAGAACCGTTCCAGGCGGTGATCGCCGTACTTCTCCAGGCCCACCATGGCGAGGAGTTCGCGGGGCTCACGCGGCGAGTGGTAGAAGGAGCCGAAGAAGCGGAGGTTCTCGACCGCGGTCAGCTTCATGAAGTGGTTCGGTAGCTCGAAACCCACGCCTATGTTCTCGTAGTACTCCGGCCCGTAGGACCGCAGATCCTTTCCGAGTACGCGTACGGCGCCGGTGAAGGGGTGTAACAGGCCGGTGAGGACCTTCTGAATGGTGCTCTTGCCGGCTCCGCTGGGTCCGAGGAAGCCGAAGATCTCGCCCGGCGCCACGGTGAAGCTGATGTCCCGCACCGCCTCGCCGGTGTGGGGATACGCGTAGCCGAGCTCCGCGACCTCGATCATCGGGCGCTGCCTCCGGGCTGTGGGAAATTGGTGCACAAGGCCCTGAAGGCGTCCTCGACGACGTCGGGAAGCTCGTCGGCGCCCCCGCCCTCCACCCAGGCTGCCACGGCTGTCGACAGGGTTGCGGAATACGTGGCAGCCGCGACTCGCGCCCGTAGCGGCAGGTCTGCCCCAGGCTCGGCGAGTGCGCGCTCGAAGGTGGTCTGCGAGGCCGAGAGGCTCTCAGGCAACCGGGCGCGCAGAGCCGGCGTGGTCAGCAGCAATCGGGCCCGCTGAAAGAGGGCGTCCCGGTTGTCGGGGTAGACCTCCTTGAGCATGCTGGTGATCGCGGAGTGGAGACGCTGTACAGGGGGATCGCTGGTGGGCATGGATCGGATGACGGCCTCCATCGCGGGGTCGTACTCATCGTTGAGGACCACGTCTTCCTTGGTCGGGAAGTAGCGGAAGAACGTCATCTGGGAAACGCCCGCTGCGTCCGCGATCTGTGCCACGGTGGTCGCTTCGTAGCCTTGCTCGAGGAACAGGCGCAGTGCCGTGTCCTGCAGCGTCCAGCGAGTCTTTTCCTTCTTGCGTTCCCGTCGGGATCCTTCATTGCTCACGGTCAAAAATGTTAGCAACTAACATCAAGGTTGGCAATGGGAGAGGCGGCTGGGGGAGGGGCGGGATCCTTGCCGGCAAGCGGCGGAGCCGGTGGAGAGGCAGGTCCCCGCGTGTGCGGGGGCGACGCCCAGCGTGTATGCCTTCTCCTCGCTGACCTGGGGAGATCCCCGCTTATGCAGGGGCGACCGGTTCTTGTCCGGTGTGGCGACCTCGTCGTACGGACGATCCTCGCGTGACGCGAGGGCGACCGGTGGAAGTATGCCTCCAGGTCGTCCCTGGCCGGCAGATCCCCGCGTGGGCGGGGGCGATGCCGGGGCGGCCGGCGTTGTGCGCGGTTGGTGGCTGGTCCTCGTTCCTGGGATTCTAGCTGCCGCCGGTCGAACTTCTGAGGCAGTGGTCGTGCAGGCCAACACCTCTGGATTGAAGGAGTTTTTGGGGCTGCATCCCTGAGGAGGTGGGAAGGATCAGCTCACCTTGCCATGTCTTCGGTGATAGGAACTAAGATCATCGGCCAGTCAGGTCCGACGGGGGAGGGCTGCGTCATCAATCTGATGGGTAATGCGTGGATACCGGTCCAACGCCTCAACGGGCGTGGGGAATCGGTCTCGCTGCGAACGGCCCTCTTGGAGGCCGACTGCTTCCGGGGTGTGACGGCAGCCCCTTCGTCGCTCGTGCCGGCGATCTTGCGTCAGACCCTGCTGCCGCTCTTGTTGTGCGGGCTGGGCGTGCCTCGGAGCGGAGAGGAGTGGCGACGGCGGTTTGCCCGAGGCGGCTACACCGAGGAGCAGCGCACGCGGCTTACCCGCTTCTTGGACGAAGAGCGTCAGGCTTTCGAGCTCTTCGACCCCGTGCGTCCGTTCGCGCAGGTCGGCGGGATGGAGGCGGTAAGCGGGGAGACCAAGCCGGTTGCCCTGCTCATTCCGTCCGTGGCAACGGGTAACAACGTTCCGATGTTCACACCGTTCACGGAGGCGCACCCGTTCTCGCTCTCGCCAGAGGATGCGGCGCTGTGGCTGCTGCACACTCAGTGCTGGGACACTGCCGGGATCAAGACCGGGGCGAAGGGTGATGAGCAGGTCAAGAAGGGGAAGACGACGGGCAACCCGACCGGGCCGCTGGGCCAGTACGGCCTCATTGTTCCGGAGGGAGCCACGCTGTTCGAGACGCTGATGTTGAATACCCCGATCATGGCCGACGGGCTGCCTGAGCAGGACCGTCCCCAATGGCGCTTGCCGAGTCCTGCCGGTCCGGCCTGGGAAACCCGTTCCGCTCACGGCCTGCTCGATGCGCTCACTTGGCAGGCCCGTCGTATCCGGCTGCTGCCGCACAGGGCCCAGGACGGCACCAAGCGGGTGGGCCGAGTCGTTGTGTGTGCCGGTGACCGGCTCGCGGCCGTGCGGCCGGATTTCGAGTGGCACACGGCCTGGACCTACACGGCCAAGCCGAAGAAGGGACAGCCCCGGCAGCGGCCCAGGCGACATCGGCGCAGCGAGCACGCCTGGCAGGGCTTCGCGGCTCTGCTTGCGCTGGGGCGGCAACAGGAGGGCGAGGGGCCGCGCACGAGTGGAGTGCTGCGGCAGATCAGCGACCTGCAGGACGCCAGCCATCTGCCCGGTGACCTGCAGTTACGGGTGCGCACCTGCAGCCTTGTCTACGGAAACCAGGCCGCCGTGGTCGAGGACGCCCTTGCTGACACCTTGCCCCTGCCTGCGAGCGCCCTGGTGGCTGACTCCCGCACCCGTGCCGCCATTCTGGAAGCAGCGCGCCAGACAGCTGAGGTGGCACAGGCCCTCGACCGGCTCTCCGCGGACCTGAGACGTGCAGAAGGCGCCAATCCGCTGCCGGGGGACAGAGGCCAGCAGCGTGGGGCCGCCTTTCTCGGCCTTGTCGATCCGTCGATGCGCCGACTGTTGCGCGGACTGCAGCTCGACGCGGCGGACGAGGACCGGATCGAACAGGGTATGCAGGCGTGGGAGCAGGTCCTGTTTCAGCTGGCCTGGAGTGCAGCACACGAGCCCCTGGCCAGCGCCTCACCGACCACCTTCACCGGCCGCATCACTGATGAGGGCAGCTACCGTGCCGCTACCGCCAGGTCCAGCTTCACACGTGCCCTGAACGCCATCCTGCCTCGCGCCGCAGAGAG
>CAMLJW010000044.1 GCA_946480485.1 uncultured Streptomyces sp.
GCGACAGGTTCACGTCGCAGCGCATCTGGCCCATCTCCATGCGGGCCTCCGACACACCGAGCGCCTTGATGAGCTCGCGCAGCTCGGCGACGTACGCCTTGGCGACCTCGGGAGCCCGTTCGCCGGCGCCGACGATCGGTTTGGTGACGATCTCGATCAGCGGGATGCCGGCCCGGTTGTAGTCGAGGAGCGAGTGGGATGCGCCGTGGATACGGCCCGTCGCACCGCCCACGTGCGTGGACTTGCCGGTGTCCTCCTCCATGTGGGCGCGCTCGATCTCCACGCGGAAGACCTCGCCGTCCTCCAGCTGGACGTCCAGATAGCCGTTGAGGGCGATTGGCTCGTCGTACTGGGAGGTCTGGAAGTTCTTTGGCATGTCCGGATAGAAGTAGTTCTTCCGGGCGAAACGGCACCACTCGGCGATCTCGCAGTTCAGCGCGAGGCCGATCTTGATGGCGGACTCGACGCCGGTCGCGTTGACGACCGGGAGCGAGCCGGGCATCCCGAGGCAGGTCGGGCAGGTCTGCGCGTTGGGCTCGGCACCCAGCTTGGTCGAACAGCCGCAGAACATCTTGGTCCTGGTGCCGAGTTCGACATGGACCTCGAGGCCCATGACGGGGTCGTATGACGCGAGCGCGTCCTCGTACGACACCAGGTCAGTCATGACAGTCACGGTGAAACTTTCCCTCTCAGCCCAGCAGGACGTCGTCGTCGCCCAGGCGCTTCAGCTCCCGGTAGAGGATGGCGAGGCCGGTGACGATGGCGGCGGCGGACACCATCGCGTCGATCAGGCGCAGTGTGTCGTTCTCCAGGCGGGCCTTCTTGGCCTGTTTCACGACGGCGACGGCACCGAACGTGGTGGTGGCCATGGACAGGTACGTACCGGACTTCGTCTTCTTGAAGCCCTTGGCCTTCGACAGTGCCTTGCTCACAGCGACGGAGCCTCCTCGATCAGCGGGTGACCCCACTTTTCCACGAAGGCGGCCTCGACGGCGGCCCCCACCCTGTAGAGGCGCTCGTCCTTCATCGCGGGGGCGATGATCTGCAGACCGACCGGCAGGTCGTCCTCCGGCGCGAGGCCGCAGGGCAGCGACATGGCGGCGTTGCCCGCCAGGTTGGTGGGGATGGTGCACAGGTCCGCGAGGTACATCGCCATCGGGTCGTCGGCCCGCTCGCCGATCGGGAAGGCGGTGGTCGGGGTCGTCGGCGAGACGATGACATCCACCTGCTCGAAGGACTTCTCGAAGTCGCGTGTGATGAGCGTACGGACCTTCTGGGCGCTGCCGTAGTACGCGTCGTAGTAGCCGGAGCTCAGGGCGTATGTGCCGAGCATGATGCGGCGCTTGACCTCGTCGCCGAAGCCCGCCTCACGGGTGAGGGCGGTGACGTCCTCCGCGGAGCGGGTGCCGTCGTCGCCGGTGCGCAGGCCGTAGCGCAGACCGTCGAACCGGGCGAGGTTGCTGGAGCACTCGCTCGGGGCGATCAGGTAGTACGCGGAGAGCGCCAGGTCGAAGGACGGGCAGTCCAACTCGACGATCTCGGCGCCGAGGTCCTTGAGGAGCGCGACCGACTCGTCGAAACGCTGGACGACACCGGCCTGGTAGCCCTCACCGCGGAACTGCTTGACGACACCGACGCGCATGCCGGCCACGGAGCCGTTGCAGGCGGCCTCGACGACGGGCGGTACGGGCGCGTCGATGGAGGTCGAGTCGAGGGGGTCGTGACCTGCGATGGCCTCGTGGAGGAGAGCCGCGTCCAGGACCGTACGGGCGCAGGGGCCGCCCTGGTCGAGGGAGGACGAGAACGCCACCATGCCGTACCGCGACACCCCGCCGTACGTCGGCTTCACGCCGACCGTGCCGGTGACGGCGGCGGGCTGGCGGATGGAGCCGCCGGTGTCGGTGCCGATCGCGAGGGGGGCCTGGAAGGAGGCGAGCGCGGCGGAGGACCCACCACCGGAACCACCAGGAATCCGGGTGAGATCCCAGGGGTTACCGGTAGGACCGAACGCGCTGTTCTCCGTGCTGGACCCCATGGCGAACTCGTCCATGTTGGTCTTGCCGAGGATGACGACGTCGGCGGCCTTCAGCTTCTTGGTGAGGGTGGCGTCGTACGTCGGAATCCACCCTTCCAGGATCTTCGACCCGACGGTGGTCGGAATCCCCTCGGTGGTGAAGATGTCCTTGAGCGCGAGCGGCACACCGGCGAGGGGCCCGAGCTTCTCCCCACGGGCCCGCTTCTCGTCGACGGCGCGGGCCTGAGCCAGAGCGCCCTCCCGGTCGACGTGCAGGAAGGCGTGCACCTTCTCGTCGACGGCGTCGATACGGGCGAGGTGGGCCTCGGTGACCTCCACGGCGGTGAGCTCACCGGCGGCGATCTTCTGCGCGATCTCGGCCGCCGTGAGCCTGATGATGTTGACGTTGCTGTGGTCCGTCATGGTGTTAGTCCTCCCCCAGGATCTGCGGCACCTTGAAACGCTGCTGCTCCTGGGCCGGGGCGCCGGAGAGCGCCTGCTCGGGGGTGAGCGACGGACGGACCTCGTCCGCTCGCATGACGTTCGTCAGCGGCAGCGGGTGGGAGGTCGGCGGTACGTCTTGGTCGGCGACCTCGCTGACGCGGGCGACCGCGCCGATGATGTCGTCGAGCTGGCCGGCGAAGTGATCGAGCTCTTCGCCCTTCAGCTCCAGACGCGCCAGCCGGGCGAGGTGGGCGACCTCCTCGCGCGTGATGCCAGGCATGCAGCGATCCTCAGGGGTGAGTGTGTGTGGTTTGGCCCAATCCTATGGCGCCGGCGCGGGTGCCCGCGCACGGGTTTCCCCACCGCCCACCCTCCAGGTCGGGACAGGCCCCCGAGATCCGGGGCCACGGCTACGCCGCGACCGACGGGCCACGGGGAACCGCCGGTTCTGATGGCGTGCTGTGACGCTGAGGCGCGCTGAGGCGCTGAGGCGCTGGTGGGAAAGCAGCCCGGCGACCAGGCCGGGCAACCCACCACGGCCCGCGGCCGTGGACAAACCTGAACGCCGGCTAGCCAACCGGCCCGCGATCATCCGCCGCCGAGGGCAACGCGGCGGCGGGCCGCTGCCAGCCCCGCGACCCGCGGGCCCGAAGCCACGCGGTCGTCTCCTCGGCGGGCATCGCGGCAGCGACGAGCCACCCCTGGACGGCATCGCACCCGAGATCCCGAAGCCGCTCCCACGTCTCGTCGTCCTCGACCCCCTCGGCGACAACCAGAAGCCCCAGCGAATGAGCGAGATCGACGGTGCACCGGACGATCTCGGCATCCTCCGTATCGACAGCCAGCCGCGCCACGAAGGACCGGTCGATCTTCAGCTCACTCACGGGCAGCCGACGCAGGTGGACCAGCGACGAGTACCCGGTCCCGAAGTCGTCGAGCGACATCTTCACCCCGTGCCCGGTCAGCGCGGCCAGGGTGTCCGCGGCCCGCTGCGGATCCTCCA
Source organism: uncultured Streptomyces sp. (assembly GCA_946480485.1). The sequence goes on from CAMLJW010000044.1 coordinate 3,462, forward strand.
GCAGCACATGCTCGGTTATCTCCAGCTGCAACGCCCCCGCGGGGACCCCGTGGCGAGCCAGCCGCGCCGCGACCGCCCCCGCGAAACCGGGCGTATGCACATCCCGCGGCGACACGTTGACGGCCACCGGAACATACAGCCCCTGAGCCCGCCACCGCGCGACCTGCCCCAGCGCCGTCTCCAGCACGTACTCGGTGAGATGCGGCATCAGCCCGGACGACTCGGCGATGGCTATGAACTCGTCCGGCGGCACCTTCCCCCGCTCGGGATGCACCCACCGTACGAGTGCCTCGAGCCCGGCCACGTGCCCATCGAACCGCACCTTCGGCTGGTAGTGCAGCTCGACGTTTCCCGTGTCCAGAGCCCGGCGCAGATCCCCCAACAGCCCGAGGCGGTCGGGAGTGTTGGAGTCCCGCTTGGACTCGTACACCTCCACCCCCGTACGGTCCCGCTTCGCCTGGTACATCGCGATATCGGCCCGTCGCAGCAGCCCCTCCGCGTCGAGCGCGTGATCGGGGAAGACGGCGAGCCCGGCACTTGCCTCCAGGACGAGGGTGAGCCCGTCGAGGTCGAGCGGCGAACCGAGCGCGGCGACGAGATTGCGGGCGACCCGTGTGGCGGACGTCGTGGAGTTTGCGACGGGCAGTAAAACGGCGAACTCGTCCCCGCCGAGCCGCGCGACCTCCGCCCCGCGCGGCAACGCCAGCCGCAAACGGTCGGCTATCTGCAACAGCAGCCGGTCCCCCGCGAGATGCCCCAGCGTGTCGTTCACGGACCGGAAACGGTCCAGGTCGATCAGCATCAGTGCGGACCGCGCACCGATCCGCTCGGCGTCGCCCAGCGCTGTCCAGGTCCGTTCGAGAAGCCACTGACGGTTGGGCAGCCCGGTGAGCGGGTCGCGCAACTGCTCCTCGGCCCGGGCACGGGCTATCCACAGGGTGGAGTCGAGTGCGATGAGGGGGATCGAGAAGAACGGCAGCAGCACTGGGAGGGCCATCGCGACGACGCAGATCAGCGGGGCGATGCCGAGCAGCGCCACAGCGACGATCCCCTGTCTGACCAGGGCCGTGCGGGCGACGGTGGGCAGGCCGCCGGTGCGGGGCGCGTGGAGGTACCAGAGCAGTGCGCGGGTCACGGCGAGATACGCGACCGCCACCAGCACCACTTCGGGCGCGGTGTAGACGGTCCAGGTCTCCGGATTCCAGGGCTTCTCCACGGACGGGACCCGGCCGAACACGGCCAGCACCAGCGCACCGCAGCCGATGCCCAGGATGTCCACCGCCCCGTGCAGCACACCCTGCCGCCGGCGGTGGCAGCGGGCTGTGCCGACGAGTACGACGACGATGAGGCTGACCATTCCGGCCGGCACCCAGCCGTACAGCAGCAGCACGGCGAGGGTGAGGGCGGCGCCGGAGCCCGTGCCGCCCCACCAGCGGGCACGGCCCAGTGCCACCAGGTGGCCGACGATGATGCCGACCAGGACGGCCAGGGACCAGCCGACGGAACCGGACGGAAAGAGCGCGTAGTGCCCGGAGAACGCCTCGTAGAAACCCGCGCCCAGCACCACCCCGGCCGTCGCGGCGACGGCCGTGGGCAGCGCGGGCCAGGACGTCCGCCGCTCCGGTTCATGGCCCGGCATCGGGCGCCCGGAGCCGACGCCCGCGTGAGCCCGGCCGCGCGCGTCCGTCGCGGTGCGCTGCCCGGCGGTGCGCAGGGATACCCGCCATCGCCGCATACCGGTCACCCAGCGCGGACGCAGCCGTGAGTCCGGGGCGGCGCTCTCGGTCGGTTCCATACGCGTCCCTCTCACAGCCGGCGGTGCCCACGCCACGCGGCCCGATGTCCGAAAGACCCTCAGCGGCACCGCGTCTGAAAACCGTTCCCCGGGCTCTCGACGACCAGGGATGCCCCGACCGCAGTGGGGGCACGGCAGGCGCACACGTCAACAGTAGGCCGCAGAAGGCTTCTACGGGCAGCGGTCGTCCACGGTTACCCGAATGCGACCCGGCCACCCGTATGCATCTGGTATGCGCCGATCGGGTGGCCTTCAATCGCTACTCCTCGGTCGGAAGGGCGACTTCAGCAGCTGCGTCCGGTCCTTGTTCAAGCAGAACGGCGAATCCCTCCTCGTTCAGGACGGGCACGTTGAGCTGCATGGCCTTGTCGTATTTTGATCCGGGGTTGTCACCGACGACCACGAAGGAAGTCTTCTTCGAAACCGAACCGGTCACTTTCGCGCCCCGGCTCTGCAAGGCCTCTTTCGCCCCGTCCCGAGTGTGGTGTTCGAGTGTTCCGGTGACGACGAGAGTGAGCCCTTCGAGGGGCCGCGGCCCCTCGTCCTCGCCGGAGCCCTCCTCCTCCATCCGGACACCGGCGGCCTTCCACTTGCGAAGGATCTCCTGGTGCCAGTCCACCGCGAACCACTCCTTGAGCGAGGCCGCGACGATGCCGCCGACGCCGTCGACCGCTTTCAGCTCCTCCTCCGTGGCCTGCTGGATGCGGTCGACGGAGCGGAACTCGCGGGCCAGCGCCTCGGCGGCCACCGGCCCGACGTGGCGGATGGAGAGACCGGTGAGGATGCGGGCCAGCGGACGCTCCTTCGCCGCCGCGATGTTCTCCAGCATCGCGAGGGCGTTCTTCTTGGGCCCGCCCTCCTGGTTGGCGAAGACCGTGACGATCTTCTCCTCGCCCGTCTCCACATCCCGCTTGGGCAGTCCGCTGTCCTGGTCGAGGACGTACGCCTTGATGGGCATCAGTTGCTCGATGGTGAGGTCGAAGAGGTCACCCTCGTCCACCAGCGGCGGAACGGAGGGCTCCAGCGGCTTGGTGAGGGCCGCGGCGGCGACGTATCCGAAATTCTCGATGTCCAGGCACCTGCGCCCCGCGAGGTAGAACAGGCGCTCACGCAACTGGGCGGGACAGGTACGGCCATTGGGGCAGCGCAGGTCGATGTCGCCCTCCTTGGCGGGCGCCAGCGGTGTGCCGCACTCGGGGCACTCGGCCGGCATCACGAACTCCCGCTCGCTGCCGTCGCGCAGGTCGACGACCGGGCCGAGGATCTCCGGGATGACGTCACCGGCCTTGCGCAGCACCACCGTGTCGCCGATGAGAACACCCTTGGCCTTGACCACGTCCTGGTTGTGCAGCGTCGCAAACTCGACCTCGGAGCCGGCCACGGTGACCGGCTCCACCTGCGCGTACGGCGTGACTCGGCCGGTGCGGCCCACGCCCACACGGATGTTGACCAGCTTGGTGTTGACCTCCTCCGGCGCGTACTTCCACGCGATCGCCCAGCGCGGGGCGCGTGAGGTCGAGCCGAGGCGGCCCTGGAGGGGGATCTCGTCGAGCTTCACCACGACGCCGTCGATCTCGTGCTCCACGCCGTGGCGGTTCTCGCCGTAGTACGCGATGAACTCCCGTACGCCGTCGAGGTCGTCGACCACCTTGCTGTACCGGGTCGTCGGCAGGCCCCACTCGCGCAGCAACTCGTAGGCCCCCGAGAGTCGGTCGAGGCCGCCGAAGCCCTCTCTCGCGCCAATGCCGTGCACCACCATGTGCAGGGGGCGGGTGGCGGTGATACGGGGGTCCTTCTGACGCAGGGAACCCGCCGCCGCGTTGCGCGGGTTGGCGAAGGGCTTGTCGCCGGCCTCCACCAGGCGGGCGTTGAGCTCCTCGAACTTCTCCATCGGGAAGTAGACCTCGCCGCGAATCTCCACGAGCCCTGGAATGCGGTCGCCCCTGAGGCGGTCCGGGATCTCGGCGATCGTCCGCACGTTCGGCGTGATGTCCTCGCCGGTACGGCCGTCACCGCGGGTCGCCGCGCGGGTGAGGCGGCCATGCTCGTAAGTGAGGTTGACCGCGAGGCCGTCGACCTTGAGCTCGCACAGGAAGTGGTGATCGGAGGTGCCGACCTCCTTGGCGACGCGATCGGCCCAGGCCGCGAGCTCCGCGTCGTCGAAGGCGTTGTCGAGGGAGAGCATGCGCTCGCGGTGCTGGACCGGCGTGAACTCCGTGGCGTACGCCCCCGCGACCTTCTGGGTCGGCGAGTCGGGGGTGCGCAGCTCGGGATACTCGTCCTCCAGGGCCTCCAGTGCGCGCAGGAGTCTGTCGAACTCCGCGTCGCTGACGACCGGAGCGTCCTTCACGTAGTACCGGAAGCGGTGCTCTTCGATCTGCTCAGCGAGCTGCGCGTGCTTCTCCCTTGCCTCGGCGGGCACGGGCCCCGCAGCGAAGGCAGTCTGTGCGTCCTTGTCGCCGGCCACCGTGTCGTCCTCCCGTTACTCTGGGTTGTCCGCGAGGGATCTCGCCGCCCTGACGCAGTGGGCTTGCGCCCTGCGCGCGTACTCCGGCGAAGCGCCCGCGAGTCCGCACGACGGGGTGACCGTGACCGCCTCCGTGAGAAGCCCCGGATTCAGCCCCAGCCTGCGCCACAGCGTCCTGACACCCATGACGCTACCGGCAGGGTCTGACAAGGGGCCGTCCGTGCCCGGCACGACGCCCGCGAACAGCTTCGTGCCGCCTTCCACGGCTTCCCCGATCGCGTCGTCGTCACGCTCGGTGAGGAGCGCGAAGTCGAAGGAGATCGCCGCGACTCCGGCCCGCCGCAGCAGGGCGAACGGGACGTCGGGGGCGCACGTGTGCAGGACGACGGGCCCGCCGTCCTGCACACCGGCGACATCGCGCAGCCTGGCCTCGACGACCTGGCGGTCCACTGTCCGATGGGTGCGGTAGCCGCTCGCGGTCTTCACCTGTCCGCGCAGTACGGCGACGAGCGAGGGCTCGTCGAGCTGCAGCACGACCTCGGCGCCGGGCACGCGCCGCCGTACGTCGTCGAGATGGGCCCGCAGCCCCTCGGCGAGCGACCCCGCGAGATCCCGGCAGGCACCGGTGTCGGACAGCACCGCCTCGCCGTTCTTCAGTTCAAGCGCGGCGGCGAGCGTCCAGGGCCCCACCGCCTGCACCTTCAGCGGCCCCTCGTACCCCTGCGTGAACTCCTCCAACGCGTCGAGATCCTGGCGGAGCCACGCCCGGGCCCGCCGGGTGTCCCTCCCGGGCCGGTCCCCGATACGCCACCCGCTGGGCTCCACGCGCGCGTACAGCTCGACCAGTGTCCCGACGGTCCGCCCGATCATGTCGGCCCCTGGCCCCCGGGCGGGCAGCTCCGCCAGATACGGCATCCCCGTCTCCGGCCCCTCGAAGGTGCCGGTCACGGTGTTGGCGGCCTCCCGGGCGTCCTCGCCCGGCATCGACCCGACCCCGGTCGCGGGACCGGGTTTGAACTCGCTGTTTTCGCTCACCTGGGAAGCCTACGCAACCCTCCGGGGGTGGCTTCAACGGCCGTACGTCCCAATTGGCCTCCCACTAGGCCGGGGATCTCGCGCCGGTGTTGGTGGTTTGGGGCCCCCGCCCCCGGACCTCGCTTCGGCCTGAACGGCCTCGCCCTCGGCCTCCCGCACGACCTCCCGCAACTACCTCCCGCAGCTACCGATGAGGGTGCCCCCCAGAGGTGCCCCTGACGGGGGCTAAAAACGCCCACCGGGCGCGGAGAGGCCCCGTCACCGTCCCGGTCGCACGGTCAGGTCGTTGACCTCGGCGTCCCCCGGCAGGTCGAGGGCCATCAGGATCGTCGTCGCCACCGACTCGGGGTCGATCCACTTCGAGGCGTCGTACTCCCTGCCCTCCTGCTGGTGGACCTTGGCCTGCATGGGGCTGGCGGTGCGGCCGGGGTAGACGGAGGTGACGCGGACGCCGTTCGCGTGCTCCTCGTGGCGCAACGAGTCGGCCAGAGCCTTGAGGCCGTGCTTCGAGGCGGCGTACGCGGACCAGGCGGCGTGGGCGTTCAGCCCGGCGCCGGAGTTGACGAAGATCACATGGCCCTGGGCGACGCGGAGTTGGGGCAGGAAGTGGCGGGTCAGCTCGGCGGGCGCGATCAGGTTGACGTTGAGCTGGTGACGCCAGGTCTTCGGGGTCAGCTCTCCTACAGGGCCAAGGTCGACGACACCCGCGATGTGCTGAAGCGAGTCCACCCGGTCCGGCAGGGTCTGGTGGGAGTACGCCCAGGAGAGCCGGTCCGGGTCGGCGAGGTCGCCGACCAGGGTCCTGGCCCCCGGAAACTCGGCGACCAGCTCCTTCGCGCGGCCCGCGTCGCGCGCGTGCAGCACGAGTTCGTCCCCGCGCGCGTGGAGGCGGCGCGCGACGGCCGCGCCGATGCCGGAACCGGCCCCGGTGATCACATGTGTAGCCATGAGCCCATGCTCGCACCCAACGCCCCACCGGTCTCCGGCGCGTCACTCATCGGACACCGCTCCCCGACGCGCCGGACGCAGATGTTCATGTCTTCACCGTGTGATCGCGGTACCTGAGCCGCAGCCAGGCGTCGCGCACGGCCCGGCGCGGTGCGCGGGCTTTCTGGTGGTGCCGCAGGGTTCTACGAAGTGGAAGCCGTCGCAGCCCACTGACCAAGCGAGCGCACGATCTGATCGACCATGTCGGGGGCCACTCGTTGCTGTTCGGGTCGCCTGAGCAATCCGAAGACGCGGGGGCCACGCAATTCCTGGGGATGGTCGCTCATACGCGGCACGATGTGGAAGTGCACATGGGCGAACCCTTCGGCCTCGGCGAACTGCGCTACGTAGGTCTTGACGCACCCGGTCACCTCGCGAAGAGCCCGGGACAACCTCACCTGCCACAGCCCCAACGTCCCGGCCTCCGCGTCGGTCAACTCGTGGACGGCTGTCACATGGCGGCGGGGCAGCAGCACCAACCAGCCAGGCAGTGCCGTGTCGAACGCATGGGCCACTCTCCAATGCCGGTCCACGGCGAAGCGTTCGCGCAGCGGTAGCTCATCGAATCGTTGCTCCTGGCGGCAGGTGTAGCAGTCGGGCGTCGTCATGCCAGGAATCGTATGACTGCCAGTCATCTGCCGGCGGTGGCGTGGGGGAAGAGCAAAAGCCGCCGGGCCGCCGGAAAGGTCATCTCCTACGGCGACACCCGGACGCCTTCAGCCGCAACGGCGGCGGAGCCGATGGGCGGCTGAGCAACGGGGGCCGGGTCCCCGCTCCCCGCTCCGCCTTCTCACGGAAATCGGCCAACTTCATGTCCTTATTGGTCAGTTCACCCACCGCGTTGAACGCCCCACCAACCCCGTCCGTATCGAGGGCTTAACCAAACAACGGGTTGGCCGTATCCGGATCTGACGTCCCGTGCCGGGAGCGACCGCCCAGCCATGCACGGGAGCCCCATATGAGCAAGCACACAGCCAAGAGCCGCATAGCAAGGAACCGACTCCCCCTCGCCATCGCCGCCTCGCTGGTCGTCGCCGGAACGGCTGCCACGCTACTCACCGCGCAGACCTGGGCCGCCACGCCGAAGACGGACTGCACGAAGGTGAAGTGCATCGCCCTCACCTTCGACGACGGCCCCAGCAGCCATACCTCCAGGCTCCTGACCACACTGGCAGAGCACGAAGCCCGGGCCACCTTCTTCACCGTCGGCCAGGAGGTCGACCGCCTCCCCGCCACCGTCTCGGCGGAGACCGAGGCCGGTCACGAGGTCGGCAACCACACATACACCCACCCCGATCTGACCGAGCTGACGCCTGAGAAGCGCAAGAAAGAGTTTGATCGTACGGACCAGTCCATCAAGAAGGCGTCAGGCAGCGCCCCGACGCTCATGCGCCCGCCCTTCGGCGCGCAGAACGCCGCTGTGCGCAAGGAGTCGAAGTACCCGCTGATCCTTTGGAGCATCGACACCCTCGACTGGAAGTTCCGGGACAGCAAGCGTGTCGCGAAGGTGGTCACCGACGAGGCCAGGCCCGGTGACATCGTCCTCATGCACGACATCCGCCCCACGACCGTGGACGCCGTCCCCAAGATCCTGACCAACCTGGAGAAGAAGGGCTTCCACTTCGTCACCGTGAGCGAGCTCTTCGGTGACAGGAAACTGAAGCCGGGCAGGGTCTACAGCCAGAACAACGACGCGTTCGGCCGCGAAAGCAGCGCCAGGCGCCGAAGCAGCGAGGCCACGCGCTGAGAGGAGGGTTGGCTGCCGGGGCGGGTGGTGATTGCCTGCCCGCCCCCGGCACAGGCCCGTCCTCGCCCGGACCGCGTCCGGGCCCCTCCGCCTGAAGCAGGTCGGGGGTCGCTCAGACCACCGCGTTCGTCGCCCGCGTAGTAGCGATCGTCGCCGAGCCCACCACACGCGTGCCGTCGTACAGGACGATCGCCTGACCGGGGGCGACGCCGCGGACCGGCTCGGTGAAGGTGACCTCCAGGGAGCCGTCGACGAGCTCGGCCGTGACCGTGGTCTCGCCGCCGTGGGCGCGGAGTTGGGCGGTGTACGTGCCCGGACCCGAGGGCGCGGAGCCGCACCAGCGGGGCTTGATCGCTGTCAGCGCGCTCACCTCGAGGGACGCCGCCGGGCCGACCGTCACCGTGTTGTCCACCGGCGAGATGTCGAGGACGTAGCGCGGCTTGCCGTCCGGGGCGGGGGTGCCGATGCGGAGCCCCTTGCGCTGGCCGATCGTGAAGCCGTACGCGCCTTCGTGCGTGCCGACGATCGCGCCGGACTCGTCGACGATGTCGCCCTCCGCCTTGCCCAGCCGGTTCGCCAGAAAGCCCTGGGTGTCGCCGTCGGCGATGAAGCAGATGTCGTGCGAGTCCGGCTTCTTGGCGACGGCCAGGCCCCGGCGCTCGGCCTCCGCCCGGATCTCGTCCTTCGTCATGACCGTGTCGCCGAGCGGGAACAGAGAGTGCGCGAGCTGGCGGTCGTCGAGCACCCCGAGGACATACGACTGGTCCTTGGCCATGTCAAAGGCGCGGTGCAGTTCACGCGCGCCGTCCTCGGTCACGATCACCTTGGCGTAGTGACCGGTGCAGACCGCGTCGAAGCCGAGGGCGAGGGCCTTGTCGAGCAGCGCCGCGAACTTGATCTTCTCGTTGCAGCGCAGGCAGGGGTTCGGGGTGCGCCCCGCCTCGTACTCGGCGACGAATTCCTCGATCACGTCCTCGCGAAAGCGCTCGGCGAGGTCCCACACATAGAACGGGATGCCGATCACGTCCGCGGCGCGGCGGGCGTCGCGCGAGTCCTCGATGGTGCAACAGCCGCGCGCGCCGGTCCGGAATGACTGCGGGTTCGCCGAGAGGGCGAGGTGGACGCCGGTCACGTCGTGCCCGGCCTCCGCGGCGCGGGCGGCGGCGACGGCGGAGTCCACGCCGCCGGACATGGCGGCCAGAACACGAAGGGGGCGCTGCGAGATCTCAGTCATAACGCTTCCAGGGTACGGGTCCACGGGAACCAGAGCCCGCGCGTATCCGTTGACGATCACATGGGCGAGCGGAAGAAGGACTCGGACCGGCGCATCGGGCGGCGGGCCCTGCTCATCGGCGGGGCGGCGGCCGGTGTGGGCACCGCCGCGTTGGCCCGTGACGAACTGGCACGCATGTGGTGGCGGATGCCGAGCGTGGAGAAGCCACGCAAGGCGGGCGAGGTCGACTTCCGGGGCGCCCGCTGGGTGGCGGCCTCGTCCGCGAACTGGCGGCGGGCCGACCGCCCCGACGACTACGGCATAGACCGCGTGATCATCCATGTCACGCAGGGCAGCTTCAACAGCACGGTGAAGGTTTTCCAGAACCCCGGGCACGGGGCGGCCGCGCACTACATCGTCGGCAAGGACGGCCACATCACGCAGATGATCCGCGAGCTGGACGTCGCCTTCCACGCCGGGAACCGCTACTTCAACGAACGCAGCGTCGGCATCGAGCACGAGGGCTTCGTCGACCGGCCGCAGGACTTCACCCACGCCATGTACGCCGCGTCGGCCCGCCTCACGGCACGGATATGCGCGCGCTACGACCTGCCGGTCGACCGTGAGCACATCATCGGCCACGTGGAAGTCCCGGGCACGGACCACACGGACCCGGGGCCGCACTGGGACTGGGACCGGTACCTACCGCTCGTGCGCTCGGCTCGTACAGCGCCCGCCCAGGTATGAGGGCCGGGGCCGCCTAGGCCACCGGTAGGCAATGGCTAGACGACCGGTAGGCGAGGGCGTCAGCTGAGTCCCGCCGCCCGTGCCCGTTCCACCGCCGGGCCGATCGCCCGGGCCACCGCTTCCACGTCCGCCCCCGTGGAGGTGTGGCCGAGGGAGAAGCGGAGGGTGCCGCGGGCCAGGTCCGGGTCGGTCCCTGTGGCGAGGAGGACATGGCTGGGCTGGGCCACGCCCGCCGTGCACGCCGAGCCCGTGGAGCATTCGATGCCCTGGGCGTCCAGGAGCAACAGCAGCGAGTCGCCCTCGCAACCGGGGAACGTGAAGTGGGCGTTCGCGGGCAGTCGGCCGCCGTCTGCGGGGTCGCCGCCGAGGACGGCGTCGGGGACGGCCTTGCGTACGGCGTCGACCAGATCGTCGCGCAGCGCGCCGATCTCCCGGGCGAACCACTCGCGCTGCTCGGCGGCGGTCCGTCCGGCGACGGCGAACGCGGCGACGGCGGGCACGTCGAGGGTGCCGGAGCGGACATGGCGCTCTTGGCCGCCGCCGTGCAGAACCGGTACGGGGCTGTGCTCGCGGCCGAGGAGCAGCGCGCCGATGCCGTACGGGCCGCCGATCTTGTGGCCCGAGACGGACATCGCGGCGAGCCCACAGGCGCCGAAGTCGACGGGGAGCTGGCCGACGGCCTGGACGGCGTCGGCGTGCAGCGGGATGCCGAACTCGGCGGCGGTTTCGGCGAGTTCGTGGATCGGCATGACCGTGCCGATCTCGTTGTTCGCCCACATGACCGTGACGAGTGCGATGTCATCGGGATGGGGTGCGATCGCGTCGCGCAGTGCTTCGGGGTGGACGCGGCCGTACGCGTCGACCGGGAGGTACTCGATCGTGGCGCCCTCGTGTTCGCCGAGCCAGTGCACGGCGTCGAGGACGGCGTGGTGTTCGACGGGGCTGGCGAGGACCCGGGTGCGGGCCGGGTCGGTGGCGCGGCGGGACCAGTACAGGCCCTTCACGGCGAGGTTGTCGGCCTCGGTGCCGCCGGAGGTGAAGACCACCTCGCTGGGGCGTGCGCCCAGGGCTTGTGCCAGGGATTCGCGGGCTTCCTCGACGGTGCGCCTCGCGCGGCGACCGGCGGCGTGGAGGGACGATGCGTTGCCGGTGAAGCTCAGCTGGGCGGTCATCGTCTCGACCGCCTCCGGCAGCATCGGGGTGGTCGCGGCGTGGTCGAGGTATGCCATGGTGGGCCCAATTCTAGAGCCCGCTGTTTTCTGCCATCTTTCGGCTCGGTCCGGCGTCTTTCGGCTCTGCCCGCCGGCGGTGGCCGTCAGCTGCCGAAGCTGCACGACAACGTGTGGTGGGCCGACACGAACACCGCGAGGACCCGAAGCCCCCAGCGCGATGGGGGCCCGCTTTGTACCGGTAGGCGGTGGCGGCCTCGGCCGGCTGGGCGAACCCTACGGTCGCCAGGAGCGCGCCGGCGACGACGGCGCCGGGGAGCCCGGATTCAGCTGCCCGGCCCGGTTCCACGGGCAAGGCACAGTGTTCGCAAGGGGCTCGTCAGCATCTGTCCGGGTAGCCGTACCCACCCGCCGCCGGCGCCTGGGCCGGGGACGCGTGGGCCTCGCGGTCGTAGAAGGGGCGGGCGTTGGCGCGCAGCCACATCGCGACGGGGTCGTGCTCGTCGGACGTCGCGACGGTCGACACCGGCAGCCCGTCCGGCACGGCGCCGATGGACTGCTGCATCATCGCCCGTACCGAGTCCACGGCGGGCGGGCTGGTGTCGTACACATCGAGGCCGATGGCCAGATACGGCGCGCCCAGCGCGGGCTGCACCCAGGCACGGCGCAGCGAGCGCACGGCGGCGGTGCGATGCGCGTTCTGTGCGAGGAGGGCGTAGAACTGCGGGAGTTCGATACCCGGTTCGGCCATCCGGAGCGGGCCTGGGGGCTGCCGCTCCAGACCCGTGGCGATACGGCGCAGGTCGAGCCAGGGGATGCCGACGCCGCCGCCGGGCGTGTGCGGATTCAGCCAGAGCCCGTAGTGGTCGGGGTAGAGGGTGCGGGCCACGTCGAGGCCGTCGACGACTTCGTACGAACGGTTCCAGCCGCTGGTCGAGAGCTCCTGGGCGGAGGTGACGCAGGGCGCGTAACTGAAGCCCTCCACCTCCATGTTCCCGTACTGGGCGTCCGGCGAGCCGGCCTGGCCGTGCCAGAGCAGCATCCAGACCTGGCCCGCCGAAGGCGTCGCGAGCGCCCGCAGGAGCGCCTCGTAGGCGTCGTAACGCCCGGGCGTCACCTGGCGCAGCATGTGCTCGACCTGCCCGGCCGCGGCCGTGCCCGACGCGCTCACCCTCTACCGCCCCTTCGTGACATATCTGCCAAAGTCCCCTACGCCCGCCCTTGTGGCACTTGGTTGAACCCCGCACCACCCGACCGGGCCATTCTGCCTCTTCCGCAGCCGCCGCACTCATGGGCGGCTCCGGCGCAGGCCGACCCCCGACCGCCAACCCCGACCGAGCCATGAAACCAGCTTAGGTCGCGATTCTGACAGTGACTTGACGCACGCCGCCGCGGCCGTGGACCTGTGACATCACCGGGGCCTCAGGGCCCGTGCTGATAGAAGGGGCGCACATGGGCGCGCATCCAGTCGCCCACCGGGTCCTGTGCGACGTCCAGGAACACGAGGTTCACCGCCCGCGTCGCCGGCGCCCGGCCGAGCGCCCGGCCCAGCGCGTCCAACGGGAGCGTACGGACACCCTCCTCCGAGGAGACCAGTTCGACGCCGATGAACAGTACGGGGTCGTCGCCCTCGATGCTCGCCAGGCAGCGGCGGGCGCTGAGCACGACGCCGGTTCCCGCGAACTCGCCTGAGGCGGCGGCCAGGAAATCCACCGGCTCCTCCTGCCAGTCCGGCTCGAACAGCCGGACCCGGCCGCCGCTCGCGGGCCCGTCCAGCGCGCTCCGTCCGGCCCGGCACAGTTCGGCGACGGCGAGCGGCGGCAGGGGCACGCCGACCGTGCCGTCCGGGTTCACCGCGATACCCACCTGCGGCGGCAGTCCACGCGCGAACTCGACGGCGGGAGCGATCGTGCACGACATGTGGTCGCCCACGACCTGCCGGAACTGCTGCTCCGAGCTGAAGACGGGGACGTACGCCTGTCCGTCGATCTCCATCGTCGGCAGATCGAGCGGGCCACTGTGCGGACCGCCGCCGCCCGGCAGCGGCACCCAAAGGAAGCTGCGGCCCAGGACCTCCACGATGCGGGCACCTGTGGACGGCGTCGCGGCGGCGCCGAGGGAGGCGGCGAGCACCTCCTCCAGCGCGTTGCCGGGCCAGCCGACGTGCGGATGGGGATGCGCCTGTACCGGTATGTCCATCTGCGTACCACCTGCTCAGAACCACTGCTGCTGCGGCTGAAACCCTATCGCCTGCGGAGCTTTCACCCCCGCCCCCGCCCCCGTCCCCGTCCCCGTCCACAGGGAAGGCGGGCCCGGAGGCGTCGGACGCCACGAAATCGTCATCGCACCACGAGGCCTCAGTCGCCGAAATCGATCCGCCGCAGCACATCCGCCGCTGCCCGGTCCATGAGGACGGCCGAGCCGCAGCCCTCCGGCAGATCGCCCTGCTCGACGGAGCGCAGCAGCCGGGCGACCGCGGCGCGGTGCCGGGCGAAGGCGTACCGCGAGACGCCGCGGCCGCGCTCGCGCTGGCCGTCCAGCGCCGTGTCCGGCGGGACGTCGAGCAGCAGCAGGTGCAGCGTGCCGCCCCGGCGCCTGGCCGCGCGGGCGATCCAGTGGCGCACCCAGGCCTGCGTGCCGCAGTCGTGCAGGACGACACCCTCGCCGCAGCGCAGGGCGCGGCGCAGGCCCGCGTAGTGCGTGGCCCGCACGAGGGGGCGGTAGACCGCGTACGGCAGAAAGCGGGACAAGCGGCGGTCCCAGCGGTCGCGGGTGTCCTGCGAGTCGATGCGGACGCCGGTCACGGCGCGGCGCATCAGGGTCGACTTGCCGCTGCCCGGCAGACCCGTGACCACGACCAGGTCGGCCGCGCCGAAACGAAGACCGTGCGGACTGTGTCCCGCGCGCTCCCGCAGATCACGGACGACGGGTGCCGGGAGCGGGCCGCACGCCTCCCTGGCCGGGGCAGCGGGCTGCTCGGGCAGTGCGACGGCCGCACCCGTCGCGTACGCCGTGGTCCTGTTCACGCTGATCGTCCTCCCCTTGGGGGTCGGGAGACCCATCCCCGTCGAGTGTAAAGAGAAGGTAATGCGTGCACCCGTCGTTTTGGTTCTCGTCCTGCCACAGCCCCGTCACAGATCGCTATGACGGTCACCCCTGCCCTCCCGCACCGATGGCGTGCGATGATGTGCGCGCCAACGGCATACCGGCCGCTTGAACCCGCGCGGGAGAGTTCCGGGTACGTGTACGTGTACCCGGGCGCCGAAGGAGCAAGTCCCTCCCTTGAATCTCTCAGGCATCGTTACCGCGCGGGCGAGGCACATCTGAAAAGCGGGCCGCTGTCCAGTGGCTCCACCCAAGGTGCAAACCATGACCACAGCCTGCCTGCTGTCATGGCGAACCTCTCAGGTTCCGATGACAGATGGGGAGGAACGACCTCGCCGTCATGCCTTGGGAGCCCTGTCCGATGAGCAGCACCACTCCACGCCGTACAGCCCTCGATGCCCTGCATCGCTCGCTCGGCGCCACGATGACCGACTTCGCCGGCTGGGACATGCCCCTGCGGTACGGCTCCGAGCGCGACGAGCACATCGCCGTACGCACCGGGGCCGGTCTCTTCGACCTCTCCCACATGGGCGAGGTCACCGTCAGCGGACCGCAGTCCGCCGCGCTCCTCAACTACGCACTCGTCGGCGACATCGCCTCGGTCGCCGTCGGCCGCGCCCGCTACACCATGATCTGCCGGGCCGACGGCGGCATCCTCGACGACCTGATCGTGTACCGGCTCGAGGAGGGCGAGGCGGGGTCTTGTCGCTACATGGTCGTCGCCAACGCCTCGAACGCCCAGGTGGTCCTGGACGCCCTGACCGAGCGCGCCGCCGGTTTCGACGCCGCCGTGCGCGACGACCGCGACGCGTACGCGTTGCTCGCGGTCCAGGGACCCGAGTCCCTCGGCATCCTGAGGTCGCTGTCCGCCAGGCTCTCGACCTCGCTCGAGCAGGGAGGTGCCCCCGTCACCGACCTGGACGGCCTGAAGTACTACGCGGGTCTGCCCGGCACGGTCGCGGGCGTCCCGGCCCTGATCGCACGCACCGGCTACACCGGCGAGGACGGCTTCGAGTTGTTCGTCGCCCCGGCCGACGCGGGGAAGCTGTGGCAGGCGCTGACCGAGGCGGGCTCCCCGGCGGGACTGGTCCCGTGCGGCCTCTCCTGCCGGGACACCCTGCGCCTGGAGGCGGGCATGCCGCTGTACGGGCATGAGCTGAGCACCTCGCTGACGCCGTTCGACGCGGGGCTCGGCCGGGTGGTGAAGTTCGAGAAGGAGGGTGACTTCGTGGGGCGGAAGGCGCTCGCCGAGGCCGCCGCCCGAGCTCACGAGAACCCCCCGCGCGTCCTCGTCGGCCTGATCGCCGAGGGCCGCCGCGTCCCGCGCGCCGGATACCCGGTGGTCGCCGACGGCAAGGTCATCGGCGAGGTCACCTCGGGCGCACCCTCGCCGACCCTCGGCAGTCCGATCGCGATGGCGTACGTCGACGCCGCGCACTCCGCGCCCGGCACACCCGGCGTCGGCGTGGACATCCGGGGCAGCCACGAGCCGTACGAGGTCGTGGCGCTGCCGTTCTAC
>CAMLJW010000045.1 GCA_946480485.1 uncultured Streptomyces sp.
CTCGCTGGGCTCATAACCCAGAGGTCGCAGGTTCAAATCCTGTCCCCGCTACTGATGGCCGAAGGCCCGGAGCCCAATGGTTCCGGGCCTTCGGTTGTTCGAGACGTTGAAGGCCCAGGGCCGGGCACCCCGTCGAGGACCCGGTTGTGTCCCTCGGCACCCCGCCTCCTCCGCGTACAGCGGGCGGTCGATGAGGTGGGACTCCGGGAGGGTGTCGCCCCGGGTCAGGTGGCCGCGCAGTTCGGGCACACGCCCCGGTATGTCACCTCGACGCCCGAGACCATGAAACCGAAGCGCTCGGAATCGGGGAGGTCTGCCAGCGGGTTGCCGCTGGGGTGGACGTCACGGATCGCTCCGCACTGGGCGCAGACCAGGTGGTGGTGCGGGCGGTGCGCGTTCGGGTCGTACCGCTTGGCGCGCTTGTCCGTGGAGACCTCGAGGATCTCGCCGAGCGAGACGAGTTCACCCAGCGTGTTGTAGACCGTCGCGCGGGAGATCTCAGGCAGTTTGACGACCGCGCGCGCATGCACCTCGTCGGCCGTCAGATGGACGTGATCGCCGTCGAGGACCTCGGCCACAACACGCCGCTGCGCGGTCATGCGCCAGCCGCGTCCGCGCAGTCGCTCCAACAGGTGGCTCATAAGGGCCACCCTAACAGCAGGGGACGCAAATCCCGAACAGGTGTGACTTTGGATCCTAGCTTGACTTGGATATTGTCCAATGTTGCCTTGGATGTTGTCCCATGGCCCTTGTGGTCGGCGACGGGCAGGGGCAGAGCTCGCATACCGAGGACGAGCGGGGCCGTCCGGTCGACCAACCTGGTGGGCTTCATCGCCAAGGTCGCATGATGGGTGCGGTTCGGGGCGGCGCCCCCGCCGATCTTCGCCGTGCAGGTGCCCACACGTTCAGCCGGTCAGGCCGGCGCGCTGCCGCATGGGAGACCAGCAGCGGATGATGTCGCGGACGGAGACAATGCCGACGGGCTCGCCCTGGTCGAGGACGATCAGATGCCGGAAGCCGCCGTGCGTCATGGCGTGTGCCGCCTCGTCCAGCGTCCAGGACGGTGCGGCGAAGACCACGTCGGTGGTGGTGTGGGCGTGGGCCCGCTCGGCGTCCGGGCTCTGGCCCATGCCCACGGAGTTGAGGATGTCGCGCTCGGTGAGGATGCCGAGCCCGCTGTCGTCGGGGTCGAGGACCACGGCCGCGCCGACGTGGCGGGCGGACATCAGCGTGGCGGCCTGCCGGAGGGTGTGAGCGGGTCCGATGGTGAGGACCACCGTGGTCATGGCGTCGCGGACGAGCATGGATGGAGACACCTCCCAGGAATCCGGCTTGCGACCGGATTCACAAGTTCACAAGTGAGCGGACTCTCAGCGTCGCAGTTAAAGGGAGGGTCAACAAGAGGGAGCGTACGAACGCTTGGGGACGCTCACTTCCGGGTGGCGCCTCGGCGCCGCAGGGCGGTCAGTAAGGCCTCGATACGGCTGCCGGTTTGTACTACGGCGTCAGTACTGCTGGCTCAGATACCCCAGCAGCTCGTCATGAAGGAGGCTGTTCGAGGCGGCCGCGTTGCCGCTGTGCGGGCCCGGGCGGCCGTCGAGGCCGGTGAAGCTGCCGCCCGCCTCGGTCACCACGATTGCGTTCGCCGCCATGTCCCACAGCGACAGCTCGGGCTCCGCGCAGATGTCGACCGAGCCCTCGGCGACCATCATGTACGGCCAGAAGTCGCCGTACGCCCGCGTGCGCCACACCTCGCGGGTCAGGTCCAGGAAGCCGTCCAGTCGGCCCCGCTCCTCCCAGCCGCTCAGCGAGGAGTACGCGAAGGAGGCGTCCGACAGGCGCGAGACGCGCGAGACGTGGAGCCGGGACGCAGTGGACAGGCTTCGCCCGGAGAACGCGCCGTGCCCCTTCGAGGCCCACCAGCGGCGGCCCAGCGCGGGCGCGGAGACGACGCCGACGACCGGCTGATAGCCGCCCTCGCCCGCCTCCATCAGGGAGATCAGTGTGGCCCAGACGGGCACACCGCGTACGTAGTTCTTGGTGCCGTCGATCGGGTCGATCACCCAGCGGCGAGGGCCCGTGCCCTCGATGCCGTACTCCTCGCCGAGGATCGCGTCCCGCGGCCGTGCCCGCTGGAGCTGACCGCGGATGAGTTCCTCGGCTGCCTTGTCGGCCTCGCTCACCGGCGTCATGTCCGGTTTCGTCTCGACCTTGAGGTCGAGTGCCTTGAAGCGGTCCATCGTCGCGGCGTCGGCGGCGTCCGCCAGGACATGGGCAAGGCGCAGGTCATCGCGATAGTCGGCCATGACCGAACCGTATCCGCCCCGCTCGGACCACGGCCACACCACCTGGGCGATCACCATGGGACCTCCTCACCGGAGCCGTGAACACGTCTCCGCGCACCTTGGCCGCGACGTACGCCCCTCGTCGCCCCGCTTGCCCCCGCCGGGCAGGACGGGACCGTGGCGCTAATCCGTGACGCCCTGGCGACGGTGCGTACGGCGAGCTGACGCGACTGACGCGGGCAGGCGGGGAACGGACCACCGGCTCAGTCGCCCCGTCGGCATGGCGCTCGGACTCAGCGTGCCCCGCCCGACAGCTGCAACCCGATCACGCCCACGACCACCAGCGTGATCGAGATGATCTTCAGCGTGGAGACCAGGTCGTTGAGGAAGATCATGCCGTAGATGGCGGTGCCGGCCGCGCCGATGCCGGTCCACACGGCGTACGCCGGGCCGACGTCGAGGCGCTTGAGGGCCAGGGTGAGCAGACCGAAACTGCCGAGTGCGAAGACACAGAAGGCAACCGTGGGCCAGAGGCGAGTGAAGCCGTGCGAGAGCTTCAGACAGACCGCGAAACCGGTCTCCAGAAATCCGGCCACGATCACCAGCAGCCACGCCATGTGATGTTCCCTCCCACTCCGTGACCGCTCGTATGGCTTGGGTCCCGCTTGGTGCGATTATGCCCCTACCGTCGCGGCCCGGATGCCAACACAACTGAGGTCACGCGACGATCAGTCGCCCTCGCGCCGCTCACGCGTAGCGAGCAGCCTGCGCAGTGAGTAGAGCCGGGCCGGGTCCGCGTGACCTTTGGCCACCCACTCGTCCAGCGAGCAGTCCGGTTCGTCGTGGCTGCACGCACGCGGGCAGCCCTCGGTCCCCGGTTGCAGGTCCGGGAAGGCGTGGATGACACGGGACGGGTTCACATGATGCAGTCCGAAGGACCGTACGCCCGGAGTGTCGATCAGCCATCCGTCGTCCTCCGGCAACGGCAGCGCGAGCGCCGATGTCGTCGTGTGCCTGCCGCGGCCCGTCACCGCGTTCACATGCCCGGTCGATCGCCGCCGCTCCCGCGCCACGAGCGCGTTGACCAGCGTTGTCTTGCCGACGCCAGAGTGTCCCACGAACGCTGTGATCTTGCCGTCCAGATGTTTGCGCACGTGGTCCACCGCCTCACCGCTCTCCAGCTCCGCACGACTGGTCACGACATACGGAACACCCAACGCCCCATATAGTCCAAGGAGTTCGTCGGGCGGGGCGAGGTCCGACTTGGTGAGCACGAGCAGCGGGTCGAGCCCGCCGTCGTAGGCAGCGACCAGACACCGGTCGATCAGTCGCGGGCGCGGCTCGGGATCGGCGAGGGCCGTCACGATCGCCAGCTGGTCGGCGTTGGCGACGACCACGCGCTCGTACGGATCGTCGTCGTCGGCCGTGCGCCGCAGCACCGAAGTCCGCTCGGCGATGCGGACGATGCGGGCCAGGGTGTCCTTCCGGCCGGACAGATCGCCGACGAGGGCCACCCGGTCGCCGACGACCGCGGCCTTGCGGCCCAGTTCGCGGGCCTTCATCGCCAGTACGACACGGTCCTCGACGAGGCACGTCAGCCGGCCCCGGTCGACGGTGAGGACCATGCCCTCCGCCGCGTCCTCGTGCTTGGGCCGGATATTCGTCCGCGGCCGGCTGCCCTTGCGGCCCGGGCGGCTGCGGATGTCGTCCTCGTCGGTGTGCTTGCCGTAGCGGCGCATGATCTGTGTCCGCCCGTCAGTTCCCTAGCATTCCGGTCCACAGGTCGGGGAAGTCCGGCAGGGTCTTCGCCGTCGTCGCCACGTTCTCGATCCGTACGTCCGGCACGGCGAGGCCGATGATCGCGCCCGCGGTGGCCATGCGGTGGTCGTCGTACGTGTGGAAAATCCCGCCGTGCAGGGGGCGCGGGCGGATATGCAGGCCGTCGGCGGTCTCGGTGACGTCGCCGCCCAACTCGTTGATCTCCTTGGTGAGCGCGGCCAGCCGGTCCGTCTCGTGCAGGCGCAGGTGGGCCACGCCCCGAAGGGTGGAGGGCGAGTCGGCGAGGGCCGCGACCGCCGCGATGCCGGGGGTCAGTTCGCCCACCTCGCCGAGGTCCACTTCGATGCCGTGGATCGAGCCGGAGCCGGTGAACTCAAGGCCGAGGTCGGTCAGTTCGCAGGAACCGCCCATCTCGGTGAAGATCTCGCGCAGCTTGTCGCCGGGCTGGGTGGTGCGCACGGGCCAGTCGGGGATGACCACCCGGCCGCCGGTGACCAGGGCGGCCGCCAGGAACGGCTGGGCGTTCGACAGATCCGGCTCGACCGTGAGATCGCGGCCGAGTAGCGCGCCGGGCGTGACCCGCCAGACGTTCGGCTCGCCGCCCGACTCAGGGGTGTCCACCTGGGCGCCGATCGACCGCAGCATGTCGACGGTCATCCGGATGTGCGGCATGGAGGGGAGTGTCGGGCCGATGTGCCGTACCTCGACGCCTTGGTTGAAGCGCGGTCCGGACAGCAGGAGCGCCGAGACGAACTGAGAGGAAGAGGACGCGTCGATCGTCACAGGCCCGCCCTTGAGGGCCCCGCCACCGTGCACGGTCAGCGGCAGCGCGCCGCGTCCGTCGTCGTCGATACGGGCACCGAGCGCGCGCAGCGCGTCGACCACGCCGTTCAGGGGACGCTCGTACGAACGCGGGTCGCCGTCGAAGCGGATGGCGCCGTCCGCGAGTGTGGCGACCGGGGGCAGGAAGCGCATCACGGTCCCGGCGTTGCCGACGTCGACCGTGGCCGGACCCTGCAGGCCCGAGGGGATGACGCGCCAGGCCTCGCCCGAGCCGTCCGGGCCGACGCCCTCCTCGATGCCGACGCCCATGGCCCGCAGGGCACCGGCCATCAGCAGGGTGTCGCGGGAGCGCAGCGGGCGGCGCAGCCAGCCGGGCTCGGCCGCGAGGGCGGCCAGGACAAGCGCGCGGTTGGTGACCGACTTGGACCCGGGCACGTGGACCGTCGCGTCGACGGCTCCGCTCGCGTGCGGGGCGGGCCAGAGGACGGCGTGTGCGGGGTTAACGGTCATGCCCCTCACTTTAGTGGCTGACGATGACCGGGGATCTTGATCAAAGCTGGCGATATCCGAACGAAACCGCTCAGCGGTTGGGTGGGGAGGGGGAGGTTGTTCGGCCCGTGCGGGTTCGTTGTGTGGCTGGACGCGGCCACGGGGCGGGGGCGCCGCATGCTGTCACAGCCCCGCGCGCAGCGGCGTCCCTTCGGGTCCTTCGGGGCGCGGCATTCAGATCTCCAGCAGCCAGCGGCCGCCGCCTATCAGTGAGCACAGCGACACCGTATGGAAGAGGAAGAGCCACATTCCGGCCGGGACATGGGTGAGCCGCGACAACTGGTCCGCATCCGAGTCTCCCGCGCCGCCTCGGCTGCGCTTGGCCTGGAGCTCGAAGGCCGGGCGTACGCCGCCGAGCAGCAGGAACCAGACCACGGTATACGCGAAGGTCGCCTGCACCTGGGGCCCGGCCAGCCACGAGACGAGCAGGAACGTACCGCTGGTGAGGATCACCGTGAGCGCGCCGTACGCGTTGCGGATCATCGCCAGCATCGCCACGAGCAGCAGCGTCGCCAGCCACAGCAGCGCCGTGATGTGCCCCCCGGCGAGGAGGGCGGCGCCGCCCAGACCCAGCAGCGGGGGAGCGGTGTAGCCCGATGCCGCGGTGAGGATCATGCCGACGCCGGTCGGCTTGCCGCGGCTTACGGTGAGGCCGCTGGTGTCGGAGTGCAGCCGGATGCCGCTGAGGCTGCGGCCGGTGAGCAGCGCGACCAGACCGTGGCCGCCCTCGTGGGCGATGGTGATCGCGTTGCGGGCGAGCCGCCAGAGGCCCTGCGGGACGATCACTGCGAGGGCGGCGACCATGGTGGCGACGACGACCCAGATGTCGGGGTCGGGCTGGCTGCCGAACACCTCGTCCCAGAGGGTGGCCAGCGAGGTGGCTGCGGTGCTTTCCATGGGTGTGAAGGCTCCTCTGAGTCTCGCGGGAATCTGGCAGTGTGGCACGTATGTGCGGGCGGCATCTGAGACGTCGACATATCAGCGGTCGTTCCTGGTGGTAAACATGCAGGTCACACAGGTCACAGCGCTAGAGCCCCGGAGTGGTCCGAGGCTCGTGCTTTACCTGTGCTGACTGATCGCTCCTGTTCGCCATGTGATCCCGCTCAAATGGCGGCGAATTAGGGAAGATCATGGTCAAGCGGTGAGTCGGTGATGATGATGGTCAGAGTTTGTTCGTGTCTCTGTGGTCCAGGTCAGTGGCTTGCCCTCATTCCTGGGCCCGCGAGGATTCGAGGAGCGAATACCGATGAGTAGGGACATTTGACTCTGGCGATGTCCAGACTCCCGGTGTGAAACTTGCGGCGCAGCGCAGGATTGCGAGCGATCCACCTGTGCATGCGTTTCCCGGACGGCGGTTGGGCGGGGGTTAGGTCAATCCGGCATGACGCCCGTAACTCGTCCACGTGTCACCACGAGAAAGCTTTGGCATGCTCATGAATAAAGCAGTCGTGGACCGCGCCGACGGTCTTGGCCACAGGAGGCGTCGCGGTAAGGCTTCCGTTATCGGTGCCGTCACCGCCGGTTTCATGGTGGCCGCGGTCGCCACGGGCGCCGCCCTTGCCACCGATGAAACCTCTCCGCCGGATGATCCGTCCGGCGTGTCCGCCCTGGAAGACCCGGGTACTCCGGAAACTACGGACGACGAAGACCAGGACGACGAGGACCAGGACGACGAGGACCAGGACGACGAGGACCAGGACGACGAAGACCAGGACTCCCAGGAAGCCGCGGAAGGGGAAGCCCCGGCAGACCCGCAAGCCGGCGGTCAACAGGAGATCTCCGAGACCCGGCAGGTGACCGGCACCTTCGACGGCCGGGGCGCCCGGTTCGTCGCAGGCGGAGCTCTCGGTGACGGCGGTCAGGCAGAGGGGCAGGACCCGCTCTTCAAACTGGCCGACGGCGCGGTTCTGAAGAACGTCACCATAGGCGGCCCGGCGGCCGACGGCGTGCACTGTCAGGGCAGCTGCACCCTGGAGAACGTGGTGTGGGAAGACGTCGGCGAGGACGCCGCAACGTTCAAGGGCACCTCACCGGATGCAACCTATCTGGTCATCGGCGGCGCAGCCAATCAGGCCGAGGACAAGGTGTTCCAGTTCAACGGGGACGGGACGCTCACCGTCCGTAACTTCAGGGTGTCGAACTTCGGAACGTTCGTCCGCTCCAGCGGCAACTCCAGCAAGCAGTTCCAGCGCGACATCGTCGTGGAGAACGTGACAGCGAGCGCGCCCGGCCGCACTCTGGTCGGGATCAACAGCAACCTGGGAGACACCGCCCGGCTGACCGGCATCACGATCACCGGTGATCCCGGCCGTGAAACCGTCCCCTGCCAGAAGTTCAACGGCGTCACAGACGGAGAGCCGACTAAGATCGGCTCCGATGCGGACGGCAGGAACTGCGTCTTCTCGGAGTCCGACATCACCTTCGAATAGCCGACGTCTCCCGGCTTGCTCGTGCAGGCCTGGCCAGCCGGTACGGCCTGTGCCGGCCGGTCACCCCGCCTCGGCTCCGCCGCCGCCCGCTGTCGGTCGCGGAGCCGGAGCGGGGCACGTTTTTTTCTCCGTACGGCCGGGGTTGCTCACGCCGGGGCCTGCCCGTCATCCGCAGCAGGTCAGCCCAAGGCCGTCCGCACGTACGGCAGATACCCACGCGAGTGATCAAGTACGAGACGCCGTTCGAGACCGCAGGTTGAAGATCAAGTTAGCGCGACCGAGACATGGCCGGAACCATGCTGCTTCGCCTGAGCCCTCTATGAGGCCCCGACCTGCACAGTACGCGTCACATTTCGAACGAGTTCGGAGTTTACCGGCACACAGCCCGAGTACCGGCTGCCTCGGTCGGTCGTCGCCAACCCTCACCATGCAAAAGATCTTGCCAGTATCTCCGCAGGTCGTGGCGCATTTTGGCCATTCACCGAGAGGTATTGACGTCCCTTGCTTCAACTGCCGCGGAGATCCGGGCCCTGCGCGGCGGGGATATCCCGATATTCACGACCCGGCCCGATTCGCCGGACGTCTGGCTCGACAACGGTGACCGCGTCGCGGCCGTGCTGCCCACGACGCCGATCGAGGTGGTGCGCGACCGCATCCGGCGGATGGACGGTACGGACCTGGCCTTCCAACGACGCATGATCGAGACCAGCTACGACCTCGCCCAAGCGTCGCAACAGTCCAGGCCGGTCCCCGCGACCCCCCGGATCATCCCGCCGGAGGGGGTGTCGAGCGAGGAACTCGTCGAGCGCGCAGAGGAGATCGGGCGCCGGCTGGTGAAACTCGCCCTGCGGGACGGTGAGCGGATCGGCTGGCTGGGCCTCTCCTGGGTCGAGGAGCACTACTGGAAGATCGAACCGGCCGGTCCCGGGCTGTACCAGGGCCTGCCTGGAATGGGCATGCTGCTGACCTACCTGGCCGCCGAGACGGAGCGTCCGTTCTGGACGGATCAGGCACGGCTGGTCGCGGACACGGTGGCGGTGGCTCCGATCGTGGTGGTGCTGCTCATAGAGGCGGAATGCTGCTCTTCAGCCAGGGTTCGGCATGACGGGCAGAGACCTCGCGTGGTCGGTCTGGGGCAGCAGCACGTCGAAGGTCACACACCGCACCGGTCAGGTCCCAGCGGGTCCAGCAGCGGCCGGAACACGGTGATCTCGTTGCTCCTGGCGTCGGCCTCACGCCGGGTCGGCACGATGCCGTGGCGTACGCAGCGGCCGTCGGAGCGCATCACGCCGCGCAGTGACTTGCTGTGTTTGTCCAGGGCCGGCCCCGATCGCGCAGCGCGCCCCGCAGCGCAACAACAGCCGGTCAGAGGCGCCGGCGGCCCACTCGGCGATCGCGCTGAGGGACTTCGCTCCGCCAGGACCGCGCAGGCGGCCACGGCCAAGACGTACGGCAGCGGGTGACGACGGCCCTGCCGGTGGCGCGGGGCGGCTGGGTTACGCCTGGTCGCCTCACGACCTGAGACTGAGACACTTTCTGCCATGACCGCGCTCAGCAACGGTCTGCCACTCTTGGACGTATCCAGGTGGCTCGGACACAAGAGCATCAAGGAAACGGGGGACACGTACGCGCACCTCGCCCCGGTCTCGACGGCCCGGCGGTCGAGGTGATGGATCTGGCGCCGACCCGGCACCGTGCTGACCGGGTGCTGGGCGGTGCTGACTGAGGCGGTGGTTTCCGCAGGTCGGAGGGGCGTTTTCAGATGTGCGGACGGTATTCGTCGAGTCGTAGGCCAGAGGATCTCGCAAAGGTCTTTGAGATCGAGAAGTGGGAGCCCAAGGAGGCGCTGGCGCCCGACTACAACGTGGCTCCGACCAAGGAGGTCTACGCGGTGCTCGACCGCCCCCTCAAAGACGCGGAGGCCGCATCTACCCGTTCCTCCGTCACGGGGCAGCCGGTTCGCCAGTTGCGCAGCCTCACGTGGGGCCTGGTGCCGTCCTGGTCGAAGACTCCCGAGAGCGCCGCCCGGATGATCAACGCCCGTGCGGAGACCGTGCACGAGAAACCCTCGTTTCGGCGGGCCTTCTCGAGCCGGCGCTGCGTCATCCCCGCGGACGGCTATTACGAGTGGGTGACCGGGAACGCCGAGCGCGACCGGGAGGTCGAGGGCAAGAAGAAGCGGCCGCGCAAGCAGCCGTACTTCGTGCTGCCCGCCGACGGCTCCGTCTTCGCGATGGCCGGTCTCTACGAGTTCTGGCGGGACAAGACGCTGCCGGACGACCATCCGCGGGCCTGGTGGGTGACGTGCTCCGTCATCACGACCGAGGCGGAGAGGACGCCGCTGGCGGTGGCCCCGGCCGAGGGCCCGCGCGCCCTGGCCGACATCCACCCCCGTATGCCCCTGATGCTCATGCCCGATCGCTGGGACTCCTGGCTCGACCCGTCCCGCACAGACGTCGAGGACCTGCGCTCCCTGCTCGCGCCGCCCCCGCCGGGACTGATGCGCGCGTACCCGGTCTCCACGGCGGTGAGCAACGTGCGCAACAACGGGCCGGAGCTGCTGGAGGAGCTGGAGGGCCCTGAAGAGGGCACACTCTTCTGATGTGACGCAGAACAAGGTCTTGGGCGAGACGGTGAAGACGGACGCGGGCACGGCCCGCATCGCCTGGCACAAGGCGAGGAAGGCGCGGCTCGTCCTGGCGGCGAGCCACGGGGCCGGCGGTGGGATCGAGGCCCGGGACCTGCGCGCCCTCGCCGCCGAGCTCCCCGCCACCGGGGTGACCGTGGCCCTCGTGGAACAGCCCTGGAGGGTCGCAGGGAAGAAGCTGGCCCCCGTGCCGAGGACGCTCGACGTCGGCTGGCGCGGGATCTGGCCCGCGCTCGCCCGGTCGGGTCTGCCGGTCGTCGCCGGCGGTCGCAGCGCCGGAGCCCGCGTCGCCTGCCGAACGGCCGCCGAACTCGGCGCCCGCGCCGTCCTGGCACTCAGCTTCCCCCTGCACCCGCCGGGCAAGCCGGAGAAGTCGCGCGCCGACGAACTGCTCGGCGCCGGTGTGCCCACGCTGGTGGTCCAGGGCGGCAACGATCCGTTCGGGAAACCGGAGGAGTTCCCGGAAGGCGCGTACGACCTCGTCGAGGTGCCGTACGGAGATCACGGTTTCGCCGTGCCCAGGCGCGCGGAGATCGGGCAGGACGAGGCACTGAAGATGCTCGTCGACGGGGTCGTGAGGTGGCTCGCGTCACTCGAGTGAGCCGAGGTCACGGCCGGGAATGTTACGTCGCCGACCTCTGTTGAGGCGGATTGAAGTACTCACATCGAGTGCTTGCCGCCGTACGAGAGGAAGTCCGCCGCATGGGTTCGACCATCTGCCCGAGCCGTAGCAGCAGCGCCAACCTGGACTGGACGGTGCTGCACGCGGCGAAGAGCACGCCTGTTCGGGCGGCGGGCGGACCGGACCGTCGTCTATCCTCCGATTCTGGCGGAGCTGGTTTCGGTTCCGCCCAGACTCTGGAGGAGGTGGGTCCGGTCACTGGGACCGACGCAGGGACCGAACACGGCCAGGCGGAGCAGCCCGAGGGCCAGGGCAGCGGCGAGTCGTCCGCCGAGCGCAATGCGCGCTTCGAGCGGGACGCGCTGGAGTTCCTCGACCAGATGTATTCGGCCGCGCTGCGTATGACGCGCAACCCTGCCGACGCCGAGGACCTGGTACAGGAGACGTACGCGAAGGCGTACGCGTCCTTCCACCAGTTCCGTGCGGGCACCAACCTGAAGGCGTGGCTGTACCGGATTCTCACCAACACCTTCATCAACTCCTATCGGAAGAAGCAGCGTGAGCCCCTGCGCTCCGCCGCCGAGGAGATCGAGGACTGGCAGCTCGCGCGCGCCGAGTCGCACATGTCGACCGGTCTGCGTTCCGCCGAGTCGCAGGCCCTCGATCACCTGCCCGACTCGGACGTCAAGGAAGCGCTGCAGGCGATCCCCGAGGAGTTCCGCATCGCCGTCTATCTCGCGGATGTAGAAGGCTTTGCGTACAAGGAGATCGCGGACATCATGGGGACACCCATCGGTACGGTGATGTCCCGCCTGCACCGGGGCCGCCGCCAACTGCGCGGCATGCTCGAGGACTACGCCAAGGGCCGTGGCCTGGTCCCGGCGGGCGCCGGAGATTCGGACGGAACGAAAGGCTCGGGCTCATGAGCTGCGGAGAGCCGCACGAGACGGACTGCAGTGAAGTACTCGATCATCTCTACGAGTTCCTCGACCATGAGATGCCCGACAGTGACTGCACCAAGATTGAGCAGCACTTCGACGAGTGCTCGCCGTGCCTGGAGAAGTACGGCCTCGAGCAGGCCGTGAAGAAGCTGGTCAAGCGGTGCTGCGGCCATGACGACGTGCCCACCGACCTGCGCTCGAAGGTCATGGGCCGTATCGAGCTGATCCGCTCCGGGCAGGCCGTGCCCGACCACGATGTGACGGCCTCGCCCCAGATGTCGTCCCAGACGACGCCGCAGGAGTCCTGACTCCCTTCGCAGGCCACTTTTCAGCTGTGTCGAGTGCGCCGTTGGCAGGCGCCGTGTCTTGGGCCGGGAATCGCGGCCGCCCGGAATCGTGGCCGGGCCTCGTACGCCGTGCCCGTCGTCGCGCCGCCGTCGCATCGCCCGATCCCTCCCGGCCGTATGCCACGCGACGTCGCGGAGTCGTCGGCCAGGGTGCCACCCAGAGGTCGCCTTACCCTGCCCCGGGATGGGTAACCCATGGGTAATGAGCGGCTGTCCGACCGTACGTGGTTGGATGCGAGCAAGAGGACATCAGAGGGCACAGTCCAGCCCGAGGCTGCACGCTCTTCGACGAACTGGCAGGCGGGAATCGTGAGGATCTTCGGCAAGGGACGGCACCGGCCCTCCGTCTCATGGCGGCAGGCCACCGACCGAGCGTTCACGCTGATCGGCGACGGTCGGTACGAGGACGCGGGCGCCCTGCTCACGCGTGCGGTGGACCTGGAGCCCTGGCTGTCCGAGTCCTGGTTCAACCTCGCGCTGCTGCACAAGTTCCGGCACGACTGGGAGCAGGCGCGAGCGGCCGGCCTCAGGGCCGTGGCGCTCCTCGACCGGGAGACCGGGGCCCCTGATTGGTGGAACGTGGGCATCGCGGCCACCGCCCTGCAGGACTGGCCACTCGCCCGCCGCGCCTGGCAGGCGTACGGGCTGCGGGTGCCTGGGGGGCTCCCTCGGCCGAAGGCCGGGGGAGGCGCCACCGCTGCCAAGGAACCCGTCGGGATGGAGCTCGGCAGCGCGGCCCTACGGCTGTCGCCCGAGGGCGAGGCCGAGGTCGTGTGGGGGCGCAGGCTGGACCCGGCCCGGATCGAGGTGCTGTCCATTCCGCTGCCGTCCTCGGGGCGGCGCTGGGGCGAGGTCGTGCTGCACGACGGCGTCCCGCACGGCGAGCGCACTACGGCCGCCGGGCACGCGTATCCCGTCTTCGACGAGATCGAGCTGTGGGCGCCCTCGCCGGTCCCCACCTGGGTCGTGCTCCTGGAGGCGGCGACCGAGGACGACCGGGACGCTTTGGAGCGGCTCGCGGCCGACGCGGGCTTCGCCGCCGAGGACTGGTCGTCCTCCGTACGGCTGCTGTGCCGCATGTGCTCGGAGTCCCGGATGGCGTCCGACGAGGGCGACGGCGAGCACCTGGATCCGCACGACCACAGCGAGCCCGGGCATCCCGGCCCGCTCGGCCACCGTACCGACGGGCAGCTGTGGGTGCCCGAGCGCGAGTGCGGCCTGGCGGCGCCCGCCTCGCTGGTGCGCGGCCTGCTCGACGGCTGGGTCGCGGACAGCCCGCACTCCCGTGACTGGCGGGATCTGGAGGAGGTCTGCTGATGCCGTCGGGCTACCTTCGACCGGAAAGCGGGCGGGGTCTGGTGCGCGCGATTCCAAGGCGGAGGAAGGAGTCGACGCGAAGCGTCGGCGACTGACGCAACGCTGGAAGTGTGCGTTAAGTGTGCGTGCCAGGGCACGACCGCCCGATCAGAGGTAGCCCCGACAGCCTCTGAGCGCAGCCCGTAGGCTGTACCCCGCAGATTTCCAAGGATGCAGGAAGGCGTACGTCGGTCATGGCGCAGCAGGAAACAGAACAGAGCGGGGTGCTCCCTGTGGACGACGACGGCTTCGTCATCGACACCGAGGACTGCGAGAAGCGCGAGACGGCCTACCGTGAGCGCGGCACCTCGCGGCCCATCACCGTCGTCGGGAACCCGGTGCTGCACAAGGAGTGCAAGGACGTCACGGAGTTCGGCGACGATTTGGCCACCCTCGTGGCCGACATGTTCGCCAGCCAGCGCACCGCCGAGGGCGTGGGTCTGGCCGCCAACCAGATCGGCGTCGACCTGAAGGTCTTCGTCTACGACTGCGGGGACGACAAGGGCAAGCGCCATGTCGGCGTGGTGTGCAACCCCGTGCTGGTCGAGCTGCCCGCCGACCAGCGCCGCCTGGACGACAGCAACGAGGGCTGCCTCTCCGTGCCGACCGCGTACGCGCCGCTCGCCCGCCCCGACTACGCCGAGGTCACCGGGCAGGACGAGAAGGGCAACCCCATCAAGGTGCGCGGCAGGGGCTACTTCGCGCGGTGCCTGCAGCACGAGACGGACCACCTGTACGGCTACCTCTACATCGACCGGCTCTCCAAGCGTGAGCGCAAGGACGCGCTGCGGCAGATGGCCGAGAACGAACCGCGCTACCCGGTCGTGGCCAACGACTGACTGTTCGGTTTGACCGCCGGCTTGACAACCGGTTCAACCGCTGGGACAGAAGATGACAGTGGTCCCGAAGTGGCACTTCGAACGACTCCCGGAAACGGACGAGTCGCCCCGGGTGGGCATCATGCTGAGGCCCAAGCGTCTGCTGCTGAAGGCCGTGCCCAGGTGATCGACCGATGATCGGCGGCGCACGTACAGGCGGCCTCCGGTCCCCTGAACGTGCGCCACTACCCCTGCGGGGTCGTCCCCGCGGTCGAGGAGGAGGCTTCCGCCGAGGATCGGAGCCAGAGGACCAGAGGCTCCCAGAGGAGCCAGAGGAGCCAGAGGGGTCTCAAGAGGTCAGAGGGATCAGAGGAGTCAGAAGTCCTCGTCCAAGTCGACGGTGCCCTCCACCGCCACCTGGTACGCCGACGGACGCCGCTCGAAGAAGTTGGTCAGTTCCTGAACGCCCTGCAGCTCCATGAAGGAGAAGGGGTTCTCGGAGCCGTACACCGGAGCGAAGCCGAGCCGTGTCAGACGCTGGTCGGCGACGCACTCCAGGTACTGCCGCATCGAGTCGGTGTTCATACCCGGGAGGCCGTCACCGCACAGATCGCGCGCGAACTGCAGCTCTGCCTCGACGGCCTCCCGGAGCATGTCGGTGACCTGCTGCTGAAGCTGGTCGTCGAAGAGCTCCGGCTCCTCCTTGCGGACCGTGTCCACCACGTCGAACGCGAAGGACATGTGCATCGTCTCGTCGCGGAACACCCAGTTGGTGCCCGTGGCGAGGCCGTGCAGCAGGCCACGGCCGCGGAACCAGTAGACGTACGCGAAGGCACCGTAGAAGAACAGCCCCTCGATGCATGCCGCGAAGCAGATCAGATTGAGCAGGAACCGGCGGCGGTCCGCCTTGTTCTCCAGCCGGTCCAGCTTCTCCACCGAGTCCATCCACGTGAAGCAGAACTCGGCCTTCTCCCGGATCGACGGGATGTTCGCGACCGCGGCGAACGCGGCGGTACGGTCCTTTGGGTCGGGAAGGTAGGTGTCGAGCAGCGTCAAATAGAACTGGACGTGCACGGCCTCCTCGAAGAGCTGCCTCGAGAGATACAGCCGCGCCTCGGGTGAGTTGATGTGCTTGTAGAGGGTGAGCACCAGGTTGTTCGCCACGATCGAGTCACCCGTCGCGAAGAACGCGACCAGACGCCCGATGAGGTGCTGCTCGCCCGGTGACAGTTTCGCGAGATCCGTCACATCCGAGTGCAGGTCCACCTCCTCCACGGTCCAGGTGTTCCTGATCGCGTCCCGGTAGCGCTCGTAGAAGTCCGGGTAGCGCATGGGGCGCAGGGTCAGTTCGAAGCCCGGGTCGAGCAGGTTCTTCGCCGTCTTGGTGGTGCTGGTCATTACTGACAGGCCTCGCAGGACTCGGGGTTTTCAAGGGAGCAGGCGACCGCGTCGGGGTCGGTGACCTGCTGGACGGGGATGTTCTTCTGTGGCTGCGGCTGGGTGGCGGAGTGGGAACCGGCCGCGCGGGCGATGCGGGTCGCCGGGCGTGAGCGCAGGTAGTACGTCGTCTTGAGACCCGACTTCCAGGCGTACGCGTACATCGAGGAGAGCTTGCCGATGGTCGGCGTCTCCAGGAAGAGGTTCACGGACTGGGACTGGTCCAGGAACGGGGTGCGGGCGGCGGCCATGTCGATGAGTCCGCGCTGCGGGATCTCCCACGCCGTGCGGTAGAGCGCCCTTACATCGTCGGGGATCCAGGTGAAGTCCTGCACCGAGCCGCTGGAGTCGCGCAGCGCCTCACGGGTGCGGGCGTCCCAGACTCCGAGCTGCTTCAGGTCGTCCACCAGGTACGGGTTGACCTGGAGGAACTCGCCGGAAAGCGTCTCGCGCTTGAACAGGTTCGAGACCTGGGGCTCGATGCACTCGTACACGCCGGCGATCGACGCGATGGTGGCGGTGGGCGCGATCGCGAGGAGAAGCGAGTTGCGCATGCCGGTGGTGGCGATGCGCTCGCGAAGGGCCGCCCAGCGCTCGGGCCAGGTCAGCTCGACGTCGTAGTGGTCGGGATGGAGCACCCCCCGGGCCGTACGGGTCTTCTCCCAGGCCGGCAGCGGGCCGATGGGGGTCCCGCCTGCACCGGAGCTGGCCGAGGGAGCTTGGGGGCGCTCGGCGAGGTCGGTGGAGGCCTCGTACGCGGCGAGCATCATGCGCTCGGCGATACGGGTGGAGAGCCGGCGAGCCTCCGGTGAGTCGAAGGGCAGCCGCAGCTTGAAGAACACGTCCTGGAGGCCCATCGCGCCCAGGCCGACCGGCCGCCACTGCGCATTCGACCGGCCGGCCTCCTCGGTCGGGTAGAAGTTGATGTCGACGACGCGGTCGAGGAAAGTGACGGCGGTGCGGACGGTCTGGTCCAGCCGCTCCCAGTCGATGTCCTGGGAGGCCGTGTCCACGAACGCCCCCAGGTTGACGGAACCCAGATTGCAGACCGCGGTCTCCCCGTCGTCCGTCACCTCCAGGATCTCCGTACAGAGGTTGGAGGAATGGACCGTGTGGCCGGGCAGGGCCGTCTGGTTGGCGGTGCGGTTGGCCGCGTCCTTGAAGGTCATCCAGCCGTTGCCGGTCTGCGCCAGCGTGCGCATCATGCGGGCGTACAGATCACGGGCGGGGATGGTCTTCTTCGCGAGCCCGGCCTCCTCCGCCGTGCGGTAGGCGGCGTCGAACCCGTCGCCCCACAGGTCGACCAGCTCGGGCACGTCGGCCGGGGAGAACAGGGACCAGTCGGCGTCCGCGTTGACGCGGCGCATGAACTCGTCCGGGACCCAGTGCGCCAGGTTCAGATTGTGCGTACGGCGGGCCTCCTCGCCGGTGTTGTCGCGCAGCTCCAGGAACTCCTCGATGTCAAAGTGCCAGGTCTCCAGGTAGACCGCGGCCGCGCCCTTGCGCCGGCCGCCCTGGTTCACCGCGGCGACCGACGCGTCAAGGGTCTTCAGGAACGGGACGATGCCGTTGGAGTGCCCGTTCGTCCCGCGGATCAGCGAACCGCGGGAACGGATGCGGGAGTACGCGATGCCGATACCGCCCGCGTGCTTCGAGAGCCTGGCCACCTGGTGGTAGCGGTCGTAGATGGAGTCCAGCTCGTCCTTCGGGGAGTCGAGGAGGTAGCAGGACGACATCTGCGGGTGCCGCGTACCTGAGTTGAAGAGCGTGGGGGAGGAGGGAAGGTAGTCGAGACGGCTCATGAGCCCGTACAGGGCGGCCACTTCGTCCACGGACCGGGTGCCCGTATCTGCATCGGACGCGGTGTCCTCGGCGAGACCGCAGGCCACCCGGAGCATGAAGTGCTGGGGCGTCTCGATCACGCGCCGGGTGATCGGGTGCCGGAGCAGATAGCGGCTGTGGACGGTGCGCAGCCCGAAGTACCCGAAGCGGTCGTCCCTTTCGGGGTCGATGAGCGCGTCCAGCCGGTCCGCGTGGATCCGTACGAACTCGGCGGTGCGGTCGGCGATGAGCCTTTCCCGGTGCCCGACCGTGACGGACTCGGAGAAGGACCGTACGCCCTGCGAGGCGGCCTCCGCGGCGATGCTGATCGTCAGCAGGCGCGCGGCCAGCTTCGAGTAGGCGGGGTCCTCGGAGATGAGGCCGGCCGCCTGTTCGGTCGCCAGCTCGCGCAGCTCCGCCCCGTCCGCATGGGCGGACCGGCCGCGCAGCGCGGCGGCAACGACCCTGCCCGGATCGGCGTCGGGGAGGTCAGCGGTCAGCCCGGTCAGCGTCCGCAACAAGTCGGAGGGGCGGCCCGAAGGGCCTTTGTCGTGGGCGGTGGTGCGAGACGGGCGGGCCGCTCCTGCTCCATCGGCCTCGGCCTGTGTCGCGGTGGCCTCGGTCGCTGAAGCCGGATCGGCTGGCGCGATGGTCACGTGGGGCTCTCCCTCGCTCGGCAAGGGGCCTGCGGGGAGCATGGGTTCGGGGCACGGGCGTACGCGCTCTGCGCAGCGGTACGCCGCGTCCACCGGCCCACTCCGCGAGGCCCGGACGTCATCGGTACCCGGGCCGGACGGCCTGGGCGCACTGTCGGCAGGTCCTCGGACTGACGCTCGTACGCGGGCGTATGGGCATGCGGACATGCAGGCATGGGCCATGCAGGCATGCGGACGTACGCGTACGAGTACACCGTTGCGGGACAGTTCCGGATTCGCACCGGATTCCCCTGCGGCGACAGCGAGCATGAGCATACATCTTGTGCCGTGCTGTCGTGTCACCCCCAGATGTTGTGTCGCGCTGGTTTCAGAGCGTCAACTGGTAGGTGAGGAGAGTGATGTCGTCCAGGTGCGGGACCGGGTTCCAGTCCCGCTCGGGTGTGCGGGCGAAGTCCAGGCGTTCGTAGATGCGGTGGGCGCTGTGCATGGTGCGCTGGGTCGACAGGACGATACGCGCACAGGTCTCCGTGGCCCGTGCGCGGTCGACGCAGGCACGTACGA
>CAMLJW010000046.1 GCA_946480485.1 uncultured Streptomyces sp.
AGTTGAGGACACCGGGCGGTCCCTGTCTACCCAGTCCGGTGCACACGGCTACCCCTCCAGCCATTCCGCGTGGGAGAAGAACCAACGGGCCAAGGAACTGATTGCCAATATCACGCCGCTCGTCACGGATCCCGTCCCTGCCTTGCCGGGCCGACGCACGGCCTCCCTCGGCGACCCGCAAAGCATCCGGTTCAAACAGCTTGCCGACGCCGACGAGGCCGGTCTCGTCGCCTACCTGGACCGGCACACGGGAAACGACGCGCTCGTCGAAAAGGCCCTGCTCTCCTTCGCCGCCCGCTCCTACCGAAAGACCCTCACCTTCGACGACGTACTAGCCCGCCACTCCGCCCCACAGCAGACTCTGCTCGACCTCACGCTGCACCTGCGCAGGCGCCTGGGCGGCGGACCCGAACTGCGCGGAAGCTGGGCCGAGATCATGCTGGCCCGGCCCGAGTGCCCTCCGGAGCTGCTCCGGCTGCTGCCTGCCTGGTCAGCACTCAAAGCCCGTGACCCGCGCTACGACACCACTCATCCCGCAGTCGCTGCCTACGTCTCCGAGGCGCTCGGAGACAGTGACGCGGCATGGCAGCGGTTCGCAGCGAGCCCCATGTCGCACGCCGGCCCGGGCGCCTGGCATCGGCTCGGTGACCTCCTCGACGTGGCAGTCGAGGGGACCTCGTGGCCGACGCCTCCGCCGGGACGATGACGCCAACCCTCTCGATCAATCTCAGCCTCGTGGACCTACACCCCGAGCACCGCGCCAAGTACGTAGGGGACGTCAATGGCAGGGTGCGGGCGGTTGGATCTATGGGGCCATCGGGGAGCCAATCCGCTCCCCGAGCCTCTTCGAGACCGCCCGAGACCGCGACACTCCGACGCTCTGAACAGGGAAAACGCCATCCGCACTGGCGAGACCAGCACCCGAACCTCATTCGGGACGAAGAGGTCGTGGGTTCAAATCCCGCCACCCCGACAGACGAAACACCAGGTCAGGGGCCTGATCCGCTTAGCGGGTCGGGCCTCTGAGTGGTTCCGGGGGTCGTTTGGGGAGCCGAGTGCGGAAGAGAGGGCTTCCAAACGCCGAACTCGCGCCCAGCTCGCCACCAGCAAGGGAACCGCCGTCACCCACCGTCGTCGCGCGTCCTTGGTCGGCCCCGTGCTTAGGCGTCGCCATCCCAGCACCAACACTCCTGCGGATCACCAAGCGCAGATGGAGCATCACCGGCGTATTCCCAAGGGTCGACGTGGTCTCGAAGGAAGTCCCCGGCAACGATCATGGCTATGCACCAGCTGGGATACGTCTCCTCCGCCTCGTGGTGTGTTTCATCCCTGCCGCGACCGGTCCAGCCCCAAGCGCATCGATCCGGAAGATAAGTGATCTCGGCGGTCCCGCCGTACCTTTCCACCTTGATCTTCTCTGGTTGCCCCGAGGAGTCGGCGACCGCGCCTTCTCCTACTGACGCGCGCGAAGGAGATCATTTGAGCGCGCGCACCGGAGATGTGAGACACATCGCGAGACGGTGTCGAGTGCCGCCTCCCACTGCTCGGTGAGGCCGAGCATCAGGCGCTTATGCATGCCTGGCGTGACGTGGGCGTAGCAGGCGGAGACCGAGCCGTCGATGTGGCCCATGCCGTTCTTCAGCACCGGCAACGCACTCGCTCGACCAGAGGTACGGCAGCGTCTCGCGCAGATCGGAAACGTTGACGAAGGAGGTCAGAAAGCCGTCCTTCAAGTGGCCGGTGGCGTCGCGCTGGGCCCGTGAAGCGAACGACCGGCTGCGGAAGGAACCCGCTTCGGTACGTGCGGAGTTGGCCGTCCTTGAGGAGTGGGTCGAGTGCCTGGACCGCGGAGATGGTCGGTTCGGTCTCCCGGCCCCAGCGGAGGGGAAGGCAGGTATCACGTGCGACCCCAGCCCGGGCGAAGCCGGTCTCCAGGGAGTCGAGCAGCTCCCTCCAGGAAGACGGTCTGCGTGGCGACGTCGCAGTCCAACTCGCTCCGTGTACGGGTCCAGGCCGGCAGCGACGGGCGGTCTGAAGGCGTCCGAGGCGTATCTCCTCGTAGACCATCGAGCGTCCGATGCTGAGAGTCTTGGCCGCCTCTTCGGGGCGGTAGAGGAGCTGTCCGGCGGGTTCAGCAACCGTGGCCATGCTGCGGTGCCTCCTCGGCAGGGCTCCGGGGGCGGTGGCCCCCTTCCTGTCAGGTTCGCTACTTCTGCTACCTCCGCTACCGCCCTGGTCAGGGGCATGATCGAGGTAGCGAATGGGGGTAGAGATAGCGGATGGAGCCGCTACCGGCCCCGGGTTCGTGGCTGCCACGGGGCGGGTAGCGGAGAGAGCGGCGCGGTAGCGGATGCGGCGATCCGCTACCGGTTTTAGGCACAGGGCTCACCTGGGCCCCGAGTGTATTCGTGGGGCTCGAGGGAGGACGCGGAACGCTACGCGGATCTCCTACGCAGCCGGCGCGGTGCGGACGTGGAGATCATGCCGTTCCGCGTGAGCGTGTCGGATGTGACCGCCATGCAGCAGGCCCAGGTGGGCACCATGAGCGAGACCTAGATGGACGAATGCATCGATCGCCACAGCATCATGTACGGGCGTGGCGAACCGACTCCTTGCACCGCCTGCTCGCGAGCGGACTGACCGAGCGCCACGCCCATGCCGAGGCGCCGCCACGCGTCGACTACGCCCTGACCGGCTTGGGGCAGAGCCTGGTCGAGGGCCCGATGATGGCGCTTGGACGCTGGGCGATCGAGCACGGTGACGAACTTCTTGAAGCCCAGGAGAGCAGTCCCGCAAGAGGTCTGTGAGCGAGGCTTGAACTGAGTCATCGAGCCGCGGGCTCACAGCCTCTTCCGTGATGGGGGCAGCCAGCGGCTCGGGTTGCTCTCCCCCACCTCGTCCACCTCGAAGTCTTCTCGTGGCGGACGTGAAGGCCTACGTGGCCGTACGTCCGGGCCGGCGACCGCCGTTCGGATCACCCAGGACAGCCCTTCAGGTGATTGCGGGACGCCTCGTGGGCCAGGCGGCCGTCGCAGGGGTACGACGTCTCAGCAGAGGACGAACCAGAACGCCGTGAGGAGCTTGGCGATGTACGCAGCAGTCCGGCGGTACGAAGGGGTGACCGATCCGGCCGAGGCCGCACGTCGTGTGAACGAGGGGTTTGTACCGCTCATGCGCCGGGTCTCCGGCTTCGTGGCCTACTACTGGATCGATGCCGGGGACGGAGTGATGGTCTCGACCAGCGTCTTCCAGGACCAGGCCGGGGCCGACGAATCGATCTCAAGGGCTGCGGACTTCGTGCGGGACAACCTTGCCTCACTGCTCCCCAACCCTCCCCAGGTCATGGCCGGCGAGGTGGTGGCTTCCACATGACAGAGTGCGGACCAGCCACATGAGATGGCTTCGAGGGTTGTACCGACCCGCTCCCAATCGCCAGGCGAACGTGCTCCGGAAGCGGGTAATGGCGCTCGGCCGGCAGCTGATGCAGGGCGTCCGCGGTCCTTTCGGCGAGTACGGCGGAGTGGGTCGACCGTGCCAGTTCGGGTGACGTCCGCCATGTCCACGATCCAATGGTCCACGTAACGGACCACGGCTTCGCCGGACAGGCCGACCTGAATGGCACGCCACGGCTGTGGTTCCAGATGGATCGACCGGTCGGGATCCCACTGCACACGCACCGGGAACACGGCGACCTCCGCGTGCCACTGGTCCCGGTCCGCGTGTACACCGGGCTGGAAGTGACTGAGGGCCGAGTGCGCCAGCGCCCACTCGAACCCCGCCCTGTCGATGTCGGTGCGGAGGATTCGTTCCTGGTTCGGCCTCCGGGCCCACCCGGAGCGATACATCATCCAAAGGAACGACGGTTTGACCCACGTCAAGCCGCGTTCACAGACCTTTCTGCGGGCTCCGCACGCGCGGGACCAGCGCTGTGAGAGGCGACCGTCTGCGTACTGCAGGCTGGCTGACCGTGGAATCGGCCGGGAACAAACCGGACGACGTCGACAACGGACTGTGCCTGTGCTCGCTGCACCACAAGCTTTCGACAAGGGCGTCCTCGGTGTCGGCGAGAACCACCGCATCCTGGTCTCCCAGCGCTTCGTCGGCCACAGCCCCGCCGCCCGCGAACACGTCATCGCGCTCGCCGACCGACCACTCATCGGACCTCAACCGGGCGCCCGCCCCGTCGCCGCGATCCACCGCTCCTGGCACATTAGCCAGGTTTTCGCGGCAGCCCACGCGCTGCCACGGCCGCCTGACCGTCGAATCGTCGACCGAGCCCCACTGGTAAGGGGTGCGACACCAAGAGTATGGTCTCTTGTATGGCGACGAAGAAGGTGACCGTGACGATCCCCGAGGATCTCCTGGACGAGATCCGCGCGGACGCGGCAGAGCGGGGCCTGTCGGCGTACGTCGCCCCTGGTCGAGGCGTACGACGGCAGAACGACCGAACAGCGCTGGGACTGGGTACTGTCCCGGCTCCAGGTCGCCGACATCGGGAAGGACGAGGCCCGCCAGGCACGCCGCCTCCTGGCCGACGCCAAGCCGCACGGCCACAGGTACGCGATCGACGCCGTGCTCGCCGTGATCGCGCGACAACAAAAGGGACAGGTCACCGTCTTCACCTCGGACGTCGACGACCTGGAGAAGCTGGTCCCGGACACGATCGTCGTCAAGAAGGTGTGACCCGACCCGCGCCCCTCAAGGGCCCGCAGCTGGGACGGCACCAGCCCGGGAGTGGGACATCCCGTACGGCTTCAAGCACCGGATCCTGGCCAGGACAGATGCGTCAATCGCCCTACCTAACCGGGCTCTCATCACTCAGTGCCGCGACGGCCTTCGCGACCTCGGACCCGGCGCGCTCTCATGCGTCCTGCGCACGGTCTGCTGCCGTTCTGCTCACGCCACGTCCCCGCCACGCGTGGCGGCGGCCATGATGAACCCCGCCACCTGGGCGGGCTCCACCTCGGCTACTTCACCCAGAGGGCCACGGACAGGCGCTGGCGGTACGGCACCCCGCTACTTGAGGTCGATCATTCGGACCGGCTGCCCGGTGGTGCGGGCGATGGTTTCGAAGTCGCGGTCGTAGTGCAGCAGCGTGAGCCCTGCTTCTTCCGCGGCCGCGGCCACGAGGAGGTCGACGGCTCCGGCACTGCGGTGCTCACCCTTGGCGGTGAGCTCGCGCTGGACGACGCGGGCGCGCCGGTTGATGCCGTCGGGCATGGGGCACCAGGTGAACTGGTTCAGTCGTTCCAAGATGGCCTCGCGGTCTTTCGCGGAACGAGCGGAGTAGAGGGTTTCCAGTTCGGTGAGGTCACACAGGGCGATCAGCCCGGCGCCCATCCGCTGCTCCCACTCTTCGGTTGCCTGACGCAGCAGAACGCGAGCCAGGGCCGACGTATCGACGAGGTAGTCGGCAATGCTCACCGGGCGGGACCACCTCGATAGTTGCGCTTGTCCAGGAGGAGTTCGACGTCGAGCGCGCCTTCATCCGCGAGATCCTGCAGCTCATGCAGGGCACGCAGGCGGCGGTTGCGGGCGACGATCTCACGTAGGGCGGTGTTGATGGTGTCCCGCTTCGTGGAGGTGCCCAACTCCTTCGCTGCGGCTACCAGGGCGTCGTCGTCGAGATCGATGACCGTTCTGCTCATGAGCCCACCTCCAGATACACCAGATGATGTATCAATATACGTGATCGAATGTATCGCGAGGAAGGGATCGACCCGTCGGCAAGCGGGGCGAAGGACTTGTTGCTGGCCGGGATCGCGTCCCAGTCGGCCTCGGTGAAGCCGATTCGTTCGTAGGCGATGGTGCCGCCGTTTGCGCGAACATCGGCGATGACCCCTTCCAGGCGACCGAGCAGGGCGTTGCGGTCCCCGCCTTCGGGCAGAGAGGCCGGGATCGCGGGCTGGTGGTCCATGACGAGAAGTGCGGTGTGCGTGGGGTCAAGTGCGGGGGTCCTGCTCACGCGAGTGTTCTCCTTGCTGGTGGTGTGCCTGGTCGACCCGGACGCGCATCGGCGGACCAGCTGCGGGCCTGCGGGATTCGGCGGTGAATTGCGGTGTGTCATGCGTGGTTACGGGCCAGTTCCGGCTCGTGCTGCGACGTCTGGTCGTGTCGGGGAAGCAGGAGCGGGGTGGTCAGGACGAGCAGTCCCGCGACCGTGAGAGCGGTGCGTGGGCTGGTGACGTCGGCGAGCAGCCCGGCGAGCGCGGTGAGGATGGCGATGGAGATCTGCTGGCCGATTGACCAGGCCGACAGGGTTCGGGCGACGAGATGCTTGGGGGTGTGTTCGAGCCGGTAGGTGGCGAGCACCGGGGTGTACAGGCTCATGTTGATGATGATCGCCAGTTCGACAGCTATCACGGTGATGAGGCCGACGACGCCAGGACGGACGAAGGCCAGGCCGATCAGCCAGATGGCGCGCAGGGTGCCGACGGTCCGGAAGACCCAGTGCTGGCCGTAGCGGGCCACGACCCTGCGGGCCAGCCGAGAGCCGATGAGCCCGCCGACGCAGGGAGCGGCGAAGGCGAGGCCGTACTGCCAGGGCGGGAACCCGAGCTGGCGAAGGAGGAGCACAGCCAGCAGCGGCTCGATGGCCATGATCAGACCGGCGACGAGCAGGTGGTTGAGGTAGAGCGCCCGCAAGCCGGGATGCCCCATGATGTGTCGCCAGCCGTCAAGCAGTGCGCCTGCCCGGGCCGGGCTTTTGCCGGTTGTTTGCGGCGATTCTTCTGGGCCGCGGATCGCGGTGATACACAGCGCAGAGAACAGGTAGCTGAGCGCGTCGGCCACCACGGTGACGACCGGCCCGAACAGGCCGATCGCCGCCCCGCCCAGCGGTGGCCCGACCGCGATGGAGCTCCAGTTCGTGGACTCGAACCGCGCGTTGGCCACGAGTAGGTCATCCGGCCGGACGAGGGCCTTAAGGTAGGCGCCGCTGGCCGCGTTGAACGCGATCTTGGCCGCGGCGACCACGGCCGAGATCACGAGCAGCTGGACGAAACCGAGCCGGCCGAAGGCATAGGCGACCGGGATCGTCGCCATGACCAGGAACCGGGTCAGGTCCATCGCGATCATGACCGGGCGCTTTCGGCGAAACTCCACCCACGGCGCGAGCGGCACCGCGATCAGCGCACCCACCGCAGGCCCCATCGCGGACAGCGCGGACACCTCAGCGGGGCCGGCATGCAAAGCCAGCACGGCGATCAGCGGCAGTGCCCCGAACCCCAGCCCGGACCCATACGCGCTCACCGCATATGCCGTCCACAGCCAGCCGAACTGCCGACCCAACGGTCTCCTGCCGACCATGCTCAGCGCTCCCACCCGAACACATTGACGTTGACCTGTGAGAGCTAAGCGAGCAGCACAACAGCAGGTCAAACAACTGAGGACATCGAGTCCGTCCGGGTGCTCGACGAGCCGCTCCAGCTCCTCACCGGCCCCGCCCACGCGCTGGCGGGCACCCGGTCTGTGGGCCTGTCCGCGACCCGGTTGGTGTGCCCCGAGTCGGTGAGCGGGGCCGGTGCGGCTCGGCGCCGTCTGGGGCGACGGCCGCCATGACGAACCCGATCTTCCCGGGCCGGACCTGGGTGGTTTGGGAATGCCAGGTGGCCGCCCGAACCATACGCTCGGCATATGTCCGATTTCATCGCCGCCGGTGCCTCGGCCGACGCCCTTCCCGCACCGGCCGAGGGTCTGCTGCTCACCCACTTTCTCACGGTCGGCGACGTCCCCCGCTCACGGGCGTTCTACGCCGATGTGCTGGGCGGGCAGGTGGTGTTGGCGGAGAACCCCTGCATCATCAAGGTCGCCAACAGCTGGGTCATCATGAACCCCGGCGGCGGGCCCACCGACGACAAACCCGACGTCGTCCTTCGCCCACCGGAGGACCTCGACACCGTCTCCAGCTTCCTGAACGTACGTGTGGCGGATATCCACGGCTTCTACGATGCGGCCCGCGCCAAGGGAGCCGAGTTCCTCACTCCGCCCATCGACCGGCGCGCCGAGCTGCGCTGCTACATGCGCGACCCGGACGGCTATCTCATCGAGGTCGGCCAGGCCACGGGCCTACTCAAGGGCCTCCTGGCGCGCACCGGCACCGAAACCTGACCATTGAACGGCTCCTCACGAGGTGGCATCCCCCATGACACACGGGCAGATCCCGGGGCTCGATCCGACCGCGACGCCCAGCGGAACCGGGTGCGTGGAGTGCCTGGCGGACGACGGACCGGGGTGGTGGTTCCACCTGCGGCGCTGCGCTGCCTGCGGACACATCGGGTGCTGCGACTCCTCACCCGGGCAACACGGCACGAAGCACGCGCGCGAGGCCGGGCACCCCCTACTGGCCAGCTTCGAACCGGGTGAGAACTGGTTCTGGGACATGGAGACCGACCAGTACTATGAGGGGCCGCAGCTGGCCCCTCCCACCGCGCACCCGGCCTCGCAGTCCACTCCGGGCCCCCGGGACAAGGTCCCGTCGGACTGGAAGCGGCAGCTCCACTGACCCGCTCAATCCGCTGGACACCTGGTCCGGACGGTCAGGTCTGCCGGACGGGGTCCGAGGTCTGCCGGACCGGGTCCGTGATGCCTCCGGGGCATGCGAGCGCCGCGTTGTCCCATCCTGCGCGTGTGGCCCCGGCCTGGTAGGCACTTTCGTAGAAGGCGAGTACGGCAGCACGAGGATCGGCCTCGGCGCGGGCCGCGTCGTAGCGCAGCACGGCCAAGTGGCTGTCATCGCGCACAACCCACTGCGCGGACGCTGGGCTGAGCGGCTCCCCGGCCAGATCCGCGGGCTCGGGGGCGGTGTAGGAATAAAATGCGGGATCGCCGAAAGTCTCGTCGCCGAACCAGAAGCCGAAGCTGATCACTTCCCTGGAATAGGCCTCCCGGGTGACGGAGTCGACCTGCCGGGGCTGGTCGACCCGGCGCCCGGAGAACCGGCTGTGGGCGATGTCAAAGGTGTGCCAGAAATGGTGCACCGGGCTGGTCTTCCCCGAGTAGCCTGCCGCGAACTCCTCCAGCACGGACGCCACCTGGCTCAGGACGCGCCAGTAGCGGTTGGCGGCCACGGGGTCGTAGGTCGCGTGCTCGGTGTCCTCGGCGAACGGCCGGTCGGCGTCGGGTAGGTCGAAGGGCTTGGGAATGGCGATGTCCACCCGGACACCCAACGCGGCCAGAGCGGCCATGGTTTCGTCGTGGAAGGATGCGACGGACTGGCCCGGAAGCGGAAAGGACCTCTCTTCGCCGTCCAGTGTCACGACGACGAGCCGGTGGTCGACGAAGTCGAAGTCGATCGTGAAGATCGGATTCCCGTCCACCCCACCCATCGGACGGGTGGTGATGCCGCGCCCCGTGACATGGAACGGGACGTTCCACCAGTGGTTGCGCCGGGCGCTCGCGGCCAGGCGGATCTTGCCGACGATCTGCGCGAAGCGATGCAGCGTCTCCTTGGTGTCCCGCCACTCCGCCAGCGGGACCGGCGGGAACAGCTCCATCACATTCCCCTTCCCGCCCGGCGTTTCCGCGACGGCCGGGCAGTCTCATCATGGCCCCGCAGGGAACATCGGGCACCCGCTGAAGGTTACTGGGACACGCCCTAGCTGGTCACGCCCGTGAACAGGCGGCGCAGGCCGGTGAACCGGCGGCGGACGCGACCGGCGTTGCGTCGGCGGACTGGTGCGGGGGGGGCGCGGCAGACAAGTGGCGGTAGACGGATCCGTTCAGCACGAGGCCAGGACGCAGCGCCACCACGCCACCAACTCACGTACGGATGCCGG
The DNA here is from genome assembly GCA_946480485.1 of uncultured Streptomyces sp. The sequence goes on from CAMLJW010000046.1 coordinate 9,777, forward strand.
AGTTACGAGCGCCACCGGTCCTGACTCTGCGGCACCTCCTGGGAAGTGCCGTGGTCCGCTGCGATGCGCTCCTTCGTGCGGTACTCCACCGTTGCGTGCTCCATCGTGCCGGACCAGGTGCGCGCCGGGGGACGTCCGACGCACTTGCCGAAGAGCAGTGCCGCCGCGGTGGCCGCGAGTATGCCGGGCACCATCTCGTAGACGCCCGTTTTCAGCGGCCCGAGGAGCGGGTCGATGTACTTCCACAGGAACACGGTGAGCGCACCGGTCGCCATGCCGGCCTTCGCCCCGGCCGCCGTCATCCGCGGCCAGAACAGCGACAGGAGGATCACCGGGCCGAAGGCCGCGCCGAATCCCGCCCAGGCGTACGCGACGATGTCGAGCACGGCGCCGCCGCTCAGCGCGATCAGATAGGCGACCAGTGCCACGGCCACCACGCTCAGACGTCCGACCAGCAGCAGCGACGTGTCGGAGGCCCGCCGGTTGAGGAACGCCCGGTAGAAGTCCTCGGTGAGGGACGTGGCCGAGACCAGCAGCTGACTGTCCACCGTGGACTTGATCGCGGCCAGCACGGCCAGGAGTAGGATCGCCGCGATCCAGGGGTTGACCAGCTGTGTGGACAGTTGGATGAAGACCGTCTCCGGGTTGTCGAGTGGTTCATCGAGCACGGCGATCCCGACAAGCCCGATGAGCGAGGCACCCGTCAGTACGACGATCACCCAGAACACGCCCAGGCGGCGGGCCAGCGGGATGTCCCGTGTGCTGCGGAGACTCATGAAACGGGTCAGGATGTGGGGCTGGCCGAAGTAGCCGAGCCCCCAGGCGAACAGCGAGATCATCGCCACGGCATCGAGCGGCTTGCCGGCCGTCCACACGTTGTCGGCGAAGGATGCCTCGGCTCCCGGGTCGAGCAGTCCCGGGTTCATGTCGATGAGCGCCTCACGCAGAGCACTGAAGCCGCCGAGCTGCCAGAGAGCGATCGCGGGGAGGGCGATCGCTGCGAGGAACATCAGCGTGCCTTGTATGACGTGCGTGGTGCTCACGGCCTGGAAGCCGCCGAGGATGGTGTAGACAACGATCACCACGGCGAAGGCGGTGAGCCCGGACTCGAAGTCGGCGCCGAAGATCTCGTTGAACAGGACACCGCCGGCGACCATTCCACTGGCGACGTACACGGTGAAGAACACGACTGTGACGATGGCCGAAAGGAGCCGGAGCACCCTGCTCCGGTCCTCGAAACGTTCCTCCAGGTACGACGACAGGGTCACGGAGTTACCGGCCAGCTCGGTGTAGGTGCGCAAGCGAGGTGCGACGAGCCGCCAGTTGAGATACGTGCCGATGATCAGACCGACGGCAATCCAGGTGGCGCCGAGACCGGCCATGTACACGGCACCAGGTAGCCCCAGAAACAGCCAGCCGGACATGTCGCTGGCTCCGGCGGACAGCGCGGCCACCGGGGCGGAGAGCCGACGGCCGCCGACAGTGAAGTCCTCGAATGTGGTCGTCTCCTCATGCGTCACGACCCCGATCATCACCAGTGCGATCAGAAAGAGTCCGAATATGATTAGGGCTGGAACGGTCAGGGTGATCATGTGCCACTCCCTTGCAATGCGGTGACCATCGGTATATGTCAAGACAAATATGGGCCACCCTTTCGGGCCGGAGAGGCGGAGTTTAGGGGGCCGCATACCGCATCGGCGAGGGACACTTGTCTCGGGTGCCCGCATCGGTCTCGGATTGTGATGAATACGCGGGTGCGAACACTCGTCCCCGCGAGGTCGCCGCGCCAGTGCCCGCGGGCGACGCGCAGTTGAACCTACCGGTCGGCCCGCACGCTCATGGGCTGTGCAAACACAGTGTCAGGCAGGCGCCACGCCAAGAGCAGACACAGGCTCTTGCCGGGCGCCACGCCAAGGAGGAGACACAGGCTCTTCGTGAGCCGACACGGGTGCGCCCACCTGCCTCGGCTTGCGGTGACTCCGTCGTACCCACCCCATCCGCAGGTCCGCCATGGTTGCACCGCTGACTCAGCGCACGTCCCGGTGCGTCGGCTCTTGGCACTCAGTTGAACCGTCGCCTGCCGCCGCCGAGGCCTCGAGGGCCATCGTCGACGCCCAGAGCGTTCAGGGCAGGTCGCCGTGTTCCGGATGCTGCTCGCCACGCCGGCCTTCGACGGGGCAGGGGGTTGTCCCCAGCCGTCAGCAGAACGTCGAAGTCATCATGTTCGAGACGTGAACACAAAGAGTTCACGTCGTGCCAGAAATCGTCCACGTTCATGGAGTCGTGACCGCGTCTGACATCGACGCTGATGCATCAGAAGAAATCATCCTTTTTTCCCCTGATCGGGCTCGCAAAGACGGCTCCTTGATGAGAGACGCGAAATGTGCCAGTACTTGCTGACGACAACTGATCTGTGCTCCACCTTTTTCCGTCGCGGGACAGCTTGGAACGAGTGAAGGCGCCGAACACACCGACCACGAAACCCGGCCCAGAAGAACGCAAGGACGATCCGCTCCCCACTCATGGGCAGCGCCCGGGGAGATACACAGGGGGCGGGGGTGGAACCACCGGTGCCGGTGAGGCACTCTTTGCCGTTGTGGGGAGTCTTCCGTATCAGAGCGCGTCGAGTGACGTGGCCGCGCACATGGTGGTGTGCGGGGACGATGCCTTGGCGCACCGGTTGTCGGCCGAGTTGCGCGGGGTGTACGGGGAGCAGGTGACGCTGGTCGTGCCGTCCGCCGAGCGGACCGTGCGACCACCGGTCGTCGGCCGGGCCCGCGCGTCGACGCTGCTCGACCGGATGTCGGCGGCCGTGACCCGGGCGGCGGGCAACGGCAACGGCGGCGGCAGTGGCGGAGTCAGCGGCGGGGGCGGTGGTGAGGCTTGGTCCGGGCGGGCCGCCGGTGAAGGGCCGTGGCCCGAACGGGTACTGGAGGCCGCCCACCTGACCGAGGCCGTGCTCGCCGAAGCGGGTGTCGCGCAAGCGGCCGCGCTGGCGCTCGTGCATGACGACGACGAGACGAACATCCGCGCCGCGCTGACCGCACGCCGCCTCAACCCCAGGCTGCGCCTGGTCATCCGGCTCTACAACCGCCGCCTCGGCCAGCACCTCGAGGCCCTTCTGGACCAGGCTTCGGCCTTGGCCATGGCCGGAGTCGGGCCTGACGAGTCCCGGTCGACCGGTCTCTTCGACTCCTCCACCACCGTGCTCTCCGATGCCGACACCGCCGCGCCCGCTCTGGCCGCGACCGCAGTGGCGGGTACCACCAAGGTCGTGCAGGCGGAGGGGCTGATGCTGAGGGCCGTGGAGCGGCCGCCCCCGCGCCCCGGGCAGGTCGCCGATCCCGGTCTGTGCACCCTGGCCCTGCTCTCGGCGACGGCCAACGACCCGGCCGGCACGGAGGGTTCCGAGGACAGTGGCGAGCACGGGCCTCAGCTCCTGCCCGACGAACGCTCCGTGGCCGCCGCGACCGGACGCGGCACCGTCGTCCTGGAAACGGTCTCGTATTCCGGTCCCACCCTTCACCCGGGCCGCGCGGTCGTGCCCGTCCTGCCCTTCGCCACCCTCTTCTCGCGCCGCCTGCGCTGGTCGCTCACCGGCCTGGTGGGCTGTGTGGTCGCGCTCGCGATCGCGTCGATGGCGGTGGCGACGGGCGACGAGCGCCCGCTGCACGCCCTGTATCTGACTCTGCTCGATCTCCTCGCCATCAACGACCCCGCGCTCGACGGGTCGGTCGGCCGCCAGGTCCTCCAACTCCTCACCAGCCTGGTCGGGTTGCTACTCCTTCCCGTGCTGCTCGCCGCGGTCCTGGAAGCCCTCGGCACGTTCCGCAGCGGATCCGCGCTGCGCCGGCCGCCACGCGGGCTCTCTGGCCACGTCGTCCTCCTGGGACTGGGCAAGCTCGGTACGCGAGTCCTCGCGCGCCTGAGCGAACTCGACACCCCGGTCGTATGCGTCGAAGAAGACCCCGAGGCACGCGGGCTCGCGACCGCGCGCCGCCTGCGCGTCCCCGTCGTACTCGGCGACGTGACCCAGGAAGGCGTGCTGGAAGCCGCCAAGATCCACCGGGCACACGCGCTGCTCGCCCTGACCAGCGCGGACACCACCAACCTCGAAGCCGCTCTGTACGCCAGGACGGTACGCCCCGATCTGCGCGTCGTTCTGCGGCTGTACGACGACGACTTCGCGACCGCCGTCTACCGCACCATGCGCTCGGCCCACCCCTCCGCGCTCACCCGCAGCCGCAGCGTCTCGCACCTGGCCGCGCCCGCCTTCGCCGGGGCAATGATGGGCCGGCAGATCCTGGGCGCGATACCCGTCGAACGCCGGGTGCTGCTCTTCGCGGCCTTGGACGTCGCCCGGCATCCGCACCTGGAGGGCCGTACGGTCGGCGAGGCGTTCCGCGCGGGCGCGTGGCGGGTCGTCGCGCTGGACACGGCCGCCCCCGGCGAACGCAGGCCCGACCTCGCCACCGACCCCGCCCCCAACGCTCCCGAGCGGCCACCGGGCCTGGTGTGGGACCTGCCGCCCGGTTATGTACTGGGCCCCGGCGACCGCGTGGTTTTGGCCGCAACCCGCCGCGGCCTGGCGGAGCTGCTGGGACGTCGGCGCCGGGAGCGTACGGGCACGTAGGGCGCTCGGACGCTTCCGCGGTGATTGATCATTTCCGTCGGGTCGGTCAGTGAGGTCATACCGCGATGGTGCACCCCGCCACTGACAATCGGCTCCGACCGTGTCGGAAGTTATCCACAGACCGGTTGTCCACAGGCCGGGGATCCCGTCAGCGCGATGTCGTCCGGGGCGGGCAGTATGGGGCCATGACTGAGAGCAACGGGGCCATCCCGCACGACGAGGCCATGCCTGACTGGGAGAAGCGCTTTCGCGCGCCGAGGGTGTCCCTGCCCGACTGGGCGGAGGACGCGCCGCACCGCTCCCTGTTCGTGTCCAACGCGACGGGGACATACGAGTTGTACGCGTGGGATCGCACGACAGGCGCCCAACGGCAGGTCACGGACCGGCCCAACGGCACGACGGACGGAGTGCTGTCGCCAGACGGCGAGTGGATCTGGTGGTTCGACGACAAGGACGGGGACGAGTTCGGGATCTGGCGGCGCCAGCCGTTCGCGGGCAGCGACACCGCCGCCGGCCCCGACGAGGCCGCGGCGCCCGGTCTCGACCCGTCGTATCCCGCCGGGCTCGCGCTCGGCCGGGACGGACGTACGGCGGTCGTCGGCCGGTCGACCGACGAGGACGGCTCGACGATCCACGTCACACTGGTCGGTGAGGATCCCGTGGAGATCTACCGGCACCGGGAGTCGGCCGGCGTCGGCGATCTCTCGCACGACGGCTCGCTGATCGCGATCGAGCACACCGAGCACGGCGATGCCATGCACTCGTCGCTGCGGGTGCTGCGCCGGGACGGTTCGGCGGTCGCGGAGCTGGACGACACCAAGGGCGGCACGGTGGAGCTGGGCCTGGAGGTGCTGGGATTCGCCCCGGTCGAGGGGGACACGCGGCTGCTCGTCGGGCACCAGCGGCGCGGGCGCTGGGAACCGATGGTGTGGGACGTGTCGTTGGGTGTGGAGATTGACCTGGCGCTGACCGAACAGCTCGCGGGCGACCTGAGCGCCGAATGGTGTCCGGACGGTTCCGCGCTGCTCGTCGCGCACAGCTACGAGGCGCGCGGCGAGCTGTGGCGGTATGACCTCACATCCCGTCGGCTGGAGCGGATCGGGACGCCGAAGGGCACGGTGTCGGGGGCGACGGTCCGCCCGGACGGCAGCGTGGAGTACCTGTGGTCGTCGGCGGCCGAGCCCCCGGTGCTCCGATCGACGTCCGGCCAGGTCGTCCTGGACCCTCCCGGTATGAAGGCGCCCGGGTCGGTGTCCGTCGAGGAGGTGTGGGTGACGGGTCCGGGCGGACCCATCCACGCCCTCGTCCGGCGGCCGAAGGGAGAGACAGGCCCCCTCCCCACCGTCTTCGACATCCATGGAGGCCCGACCTGGCACGACAGCGACTCCTTCGCGGCCGGCCCGGCGGCATGGGTGGACCACGGGTACGCGGTGATCCGGATCAACTACCGCGGCTCGACCGGATACGGGAGGGAGTGGACGGACGCCCTCAAGCACCGGGTCGGCCTCATCGAGCTGGAGGACATCGCGGCTGTCCGGGAGTGGGCCGTGACCTCCGGTTTCGCCGACCCCGACCGGTTGATCCTCACCGGCGGCTCATGGGGCGGATACCTCACCCTTCTCGGCCTCGGCATGCAGCCGGACCTGTGGTCCCTCGGCATCGCGGCCGTCCCGGTAGCGGACTACGTCACGGCCTACCATGACGAGATGGAGGCCCTGAAGGCGATGGACCGCACGCTCCTCGGCGGCACACCGGAAGAGGTCCCGGAACGCTTTGAGGCGTCGTCCCCTCTTACGTACGTCGAGGCTGTCAAGGCCCCCGTCTACATCTCCGCCGGCGTCAACGATCCCCGCTGCCCCATCCGCCAGGTCGAGAACTACGTGGCCCGACTCGTCGCCCGCGAGGCCGTCCACGAGGTGTACCGCTATGACGCGGGCCATGGGTCACTGGTCGTGGACGAGCGGATCAAGCAGGTCCGTTTGGAGTTGGACTTCGCGGCGAGACACCTCGCGAGGACGCCCTCGTCGTGATGGCGCACGCCTTCGTCGTCGAGGGGCTCGGCACCAGGGCGACAGCCGGCGCGGCGGCCAGGGCGGCGGCCCCCGAAGACAGACCCCTGGCAACGGCCCCGTACCTTGGAGGTTGTGTACCGGTTCCTGCTGACGCCCCGCTGGTGGGGGATCAACGTCTTCGTACTGCTGGCCATCCCCTTCTGCGTCTTCATGGGGTCATGGCAGTTGGGGCGGTTCGAGGACCGCGTCCAGGATCACCGCACGGCGAACGAACAGGTGTCGTCGGACAAGCAGGAAGCGGCCCGGCCCCTCGCCGAGCTGCTGCCTGTGGACAAGGTGACGTCCGGCAAGCAGGCCACGGCAACGGGCCGGTACGGGAAGCAGTTGCTCGTGCCGGACCGGGAGCTGGACGGCAGGCGCGGCTACTACGTCCTGACGATGCTGCGTACCGACGACGGCAAGGCCCTGCCCGTGGTCCGGGGCTGGCTACCCGGAGACGCCGACTCCGCGACGGCCCCGGCCGCCCCGACCGGCGAGGTCACCGTGACCGGCGCGCTGCAGGGGTCCGAGACCCCCGGCTCGAACGGCGTGAGCGCGGCGGGTGGTCTCCCGGCCGGCCAGACCGGCGCGATCAGCGCGCCGTCCCTGGTGAACCTCGTGCCGTACGACGTGTACGACGCCTGGGTCACCCTGGCCAGGGCGGACGCGGGGATGAAGGCGGTGCCCGCGACGGCTCCGCAGGACAATGGCCTGGACCTGAAGGCGTTCCAGAACCTCGGCTACACCGGCGAGTGGTTCGTGTTCGCGGGCTTCGTGGTCTTCATGTGGTTCCGGCTGCTGCATCGGGAGGTGGAGTTCGCCCGGGACACGGAACTGCGTCTTGCCGAGGACCCGGCCGACGAGCGGGCGGACGAGCCGGACGAGGACCGCACCGCGGGTGATATCCCCGACACCGCCGATTCCTCCAAGTCGTCAGCCGCGCCCATGGCCTGACCACCCGAGGACGCCTGACAGGCGACGAGTGGACGGCCGACCGATGGCCCCGGGTGGCAACCGATGGCCGACGGCTTCCCTGCGGTCAGACGGCTCTCCCACGGGTCAGGTCGGATGGCTGACCCGTCGGCAAAGCGGCGATCCGTGGGTCACGACCCGGCCAGCAGCCCGGTCCGGTAAACCGTCCCCGCGCAAGCGTTGGACACCGTCGTCGAAGCGACCGGGGCGCCGTGCTCCGCCACGTTCGACACGAGGACGCTGCCGTCGGTGACGCCGTCCTCCGTCATGAGCTGCGGGGCCGTGCCTTCGCTGCCCTCCGAGGTGGTACCGCTGTCCCCGACGGTGTCGCCTTCCGTGGGCGTCGGGCCGGGCGGCGGCGGGTCTTCGGGCTTGGTCGGACAGGTCTCCGACGGCACCCAGGCGAACTGCACCTGGTACGCCGCCCCCGGCTGGAGTACGAATGAGCTCAGCTCGGTCGACGGGTCGGGCAGCCCGGTCGCCGCGTCGCCCGCGGCGTGCTGGACCACCTGGATCTTGGCCTGGTCCGCCGCACCCTGAGCGAGAGCGGACACGGGGCCCGCACTGGTGACCGTGCAGCCGGCGGCGGAGACATTGGCGACCCGGAACGTGCCGTAGACAGCTCCGCCGGAGTCCGGCGAGCCGACGCTCGCGGTGGCGCCGAGCTGTGCGGACGTACAGGCGGGCACGTTCGCGACCGAGGGCGTCGGCTGGGCACCTCCGGTGGCCCCGCTGCTCTCCCCCTTGCCCTGGTCCGGCGTCTCCCTCTTGTCGTTCTTGTCCTTCTCCTCGGACTTGCCCGAGGAGCTGCCCGAGTCGCTCTCCCCGCCGTCCGGCCCCTTGCCCTCGGTTGCCCCCTGGGTCTGCGAGCTGTTGCCGGCGATGGACGGGTTGGGGTCGGAGCCGGAGGAGTTCGAGACGTGTACGAGGGCCGGGACCGCCGTTCCGATGAAGAGCGCGGCGGCCGCCATGCCGACGACTGCCTGGCGCTTGCGCGCCCGCCGGGCCGGCACCGCGCGCCGCAGATGCTCCAGCGTGCCGTCGACTGGTTCGATCTCCTGCACGGCCTGGTGCAGCAGCCTGCGCAACGCCAGCTCGTCGGACCCGAGGCCGGGGCCATCCGGGCCGAAGTCCGCCGCTCCTTGCGGATCCGGGACGTCAGAAGCACCCGCCGTACCCGGCACACCCGACTCTTCCGGTCCCGGGTTTTCCAAGGGGCCGTGATTCACAGTTCCGTTCCCAGCGTGCTGCTCGTACTCGTGCTTGTGGTCATCGCGGTTGTCGCGGTTGCCGTGTCTGCCGTGGTTGTCATGGTTGTGCTCGCTCATGCCGGCGCCCCCATGGCAACGCGCAGGGCCGCGACGCCGCGCGAGCCGTACGCCTTCACCGAGCCCAGCGATATGCCCAGCGTCTCGGCGACCTGGGCCTCGGTCATGTCCGCGAAGTAGCGCAGGACAAGAACCTCGCGCTGGCGGCGCTGGAGTCCCTTCATGGCTTTGATCAGGGCGTCGCGCTCCAGCTGGTCGTACGCGCCCTCCTCCGCGCTCGCCATGTCGGGCATCGGCT
>CAMLJW010000047.1 GCA_946480485.1 uncultured Streptomyces sp.
GCCACCAACGCGGCCGGCGAGCGTGTCGACCTGGACGTCCAGCGCGCGTACTCCCAGGTGGCCGTCCTGTCGGTGTGCGGGTCCGTGTAGTCGGTGCGGCCCGCGGCCGCCGACATCACCAGGCCCGGGCGCGCTCCCGAGACCGCGCGGGTCCCCTCACCGGTGCCGCCGCGCCAGTCGGCGTACGAGGTCCAGGCGCGGTTGTCCACCAGGCCGGACGGCGCCTTCGACGACGGGGCCTTCGTGGCGCGGGCCGACGCGTTGGCGCCGGCAGCCGTGCCCGCGGCGGCCGCCGGACGCATGGCACCCGCCGACGCGGCGGCGCCCACCGCCGCGGTCAAAAGGCTTCTGCGGGACGGCTGTTCAGTTCTCGTCATGGGTGGGTGTCCCCCAGGTGTGTCCGGAACGAGCAAGTGCGATGCGCGGGTGCGCCAACCGATGCGCGGGTGTGCGACAACTATGGATGCCCACCCCGGCCTCTTCCAGCACCACGGGCTTTCAGCTCAGCCGCCCACCCATATTGGTCACGACCACTGGAGGCCAGAGACGCGCCCGGCCCCGACGGGCAAGCCGTTCGGCTCGGCGCCCTTCCACTCCCGCCTTCGCCCAATTCCGGCCTGAGTGACCGCTGTAGAATGTTCCTCCGAACTGGTCCGCACCACTGCTCACCACGCATCATCCGCATCCGTCGCGCCGCCTCAGGGACTCCCCATTCATACCCTCGCCTCCCGACTGAACCGGCTGCCGCCGTCCTGCGGCCCTGTCCGCCTTGTCGGCGTCGACGGGCACGCGGGCTCCGGAAAGACCACGTTCACCGAAGGGCTGGCCGAGGCACTGGGCGGCGCGCCCATGCTGCACCTGGACGACATCCGCACACACGAAGAGTTGTTCGCGTGGACCGGACGACTGCTTGAGGACGTCGTCGAGCCGCTGAGCCGGGGCGAGCTCGCGCACTTCCGGCCGTACGACTGGGTAGCGCGCCGCTTCGGGGCGGTCCGTACCCTGCCGCCCGCGCCCGTGGTCCTCGTCGAGGGCGTCGGCGCGGGCCGCCGCGCGCTGCGGCCGCATCTGGCGTGCCTGCTGTGGATGGAACTGACGCACGACGACGCCTGGACGCGCGGCCGGCAACGGGACGGCTCGGCTCAGAATGACTTCTGGGCCGACTGGGTCGACGCCGAGCACCGCCACTTCGCCGACGACCCCTCTCGGCCCTTCGCCGACCTCTTGGTGCTGCAGTGTTCAGAGGGATACAAGGTACTGGTGAGGTCTGAGGGCACATCAGAATTGGACCGCACCACCACACACGGTGACGAACGATGGGCTGAGTGCTGAACATGTGAAGAGTCCTGTCCGAGAAATTTCCTGAGTGTCCCAACCCGGCTTGACCGGGGACGGCACAGGTCTTACGTTCTCAATGTGCGGTCTTTAAGGCCGTCCGCAGACGCGAAGCCCCCGGTTGTTCCCCCGTGATCGGGGGCTTCGTTCTGCCCTCCTCGGAATGCGGACGCCGCGTGGCGTGATTCGCTCACCCTCGGTCACCGACCGGAGTACGCTCCCTCTGCCCCAGGCCTCGAAGAACCCGCGTGCGGGCATTCTTCGGCAGGGTACGTCCCCGCAGGTACGATGCCTCTCGGTGCGACTTTCGGACAGCTGCTCTCCGCACCGAGCGCAACTCCCGTCGACGGCACAGCAGTTCGACGAAGGCTGCCGACGGGCACCGGCCCGTTACGCATTCAGCGGGGGCACGGCATGTGGGGGACGTGATGGACTTCTGCACGCAGGGCCGCCCCGAGGCCCCGGCCGACCTCGCCTGGCTGCGAGGTGTGGACGCCTACACGATGGGTGCCTATCCGCAGGCGGAAAAGGAGTTCCGCGCCGCGGTCCGGATGGATCCGGGCATGGCCGACGGCTGGCTCGGGCTGCACGCGCTGCGCATCGACACGACGACCGCGCTGCTGCGGATGTTCCGGCACCGGGAGCGCTTCGGGGAACAGCGCGCCCGCCACCGGCGCACGCTCAACTCCTGGTACTGGCTGGGCTGGTGGGTGCAGCCCGTCCTGGAGTCACCACGCGACCTGCTGCTCGCGCACGCCTCGCACTGGCTCGACGGACGCCACGTCCCGGAGCTGGACCGGGCGCTGGCGGGCCTGCCGCCGGTGGACGCCGATCCGCAGGTGCGGTTCCTGCACGCCTGCCGAGGCTACCTCGTCAAGGACTGGGAGCGGCTGGTCCGGCACACCGATCCGCTGATCGACGATCCGATGCTGGGCATCGAGGCCGGCCTCTTCGGCGGCATGGCGCGCGTACGTCTGGAGATGTACGGGCAGGCCGAGCCGCTTCTGTCGGCCGCGCTGATGCGCTGTCGCAGTGAGCAGCCGCAGCGCAAGGAGCTGCGGTACTGGCTGGCGCGGGCACACGAGGGCACGGGACGGTCGGCGGCGGCGCTGCCCCTGTACCGGGCGGTGCACCGGGTGGATCCGGCCTTCATGGACACCTCCGCGCGGCTCGCCGCGATCTCCGAGGTCGACGGTTACGACGACGCGGTGGAGGTGGCGGCGATCACCGTCACCGGTGTCGGTCAGGACGTGATGGACGGGCCGGACGGCATCGACCCGCTGTTCGGCGCGGAGTGCCGGGATCTCAAGGTCTCGGAGCCCGATCTGCCGCCGCCCGGCGGACCGGCGCCCGAGAGCGACGCGGTCCGCGAGAAGGCGATCGTGCCGGTACGGCCGCCGCAGCCGGCGACCGGGCCCACGGACCCGGCGTTACTGGAGCAAGCCCTGGCCGAGCTGGAGCGGATGGTCGGCCTTGAACCGGTGAAGCGGCAGGTGAAGGCGCTGTCGGCGCAGTTGAACATGGCCCGGCTGCGCGCCGGGCAGGGGCTCCCTGTACAGCCGCCGAAGCGGCACTTCGTCTTCTCCGGGCCCTCCGGCACCGGCAAGACCACGGTGGCCCGCATCCTGGGGCGGGTCTTCTACGCGCTCGGGCTGCTCGGCGGCGACCACCTCGTGGAGGCCCAGCGCGCCGACCTGGTGGGCGAGTACCTCGGCCAGACCGCCGTGAAGGCCAACGAACTGATCGACTCCGCGATCGGCGGCGTCCTCTTCGTCGACGAGGCCTACTCGCTCTCCAACTCGGGCTACGGCAAGGGCGACGCGTATGGGGACGAGGCTCTTCAGGTTCTGCTCAAGCGTGCCGAGGACAGCCGCGACCAACTGGTCGTGATCCTCGCCGGGTACCCCGAAGGCATGGACCGCCTGCTGGCCGCCAACCCCGGGCTTTCGTCCCGCTTCACGACCCGCGTCGACTTCCCCTCGTACCGCCCCCTCGAGCTCACCTCCGTCGGCGAGGTGCTGGCCGCCGAGAACGGCGATGTGTGGGACGAGGAGGCCCTCGACGAGCTGCGCTCCCTCAGCGGGCACGTCGTCGACCAGGGCTGGATCGACGAACTCGGCAACGGCCGTTTCCTGCGCACCCTGTACGAGAAGAGCTGCGCCTACCGCGATGTACGGCTGTCCGGCTACACGGGCGACCTGACCCGCGACGACCTGTCCACCCTGCGCCTGCCGGACCTCATACAGGCGTACGGCGAGGTGCTGTCCGGGAGGGGGCCCCAGGATCCGTCGGCACGGTGACCGCGCATCCCGAGGCCCCGTTCCTCGGCCTCAGCTCCTCAGCCCTCAGCTCGCCAGTGCCTGCTCCGGAGTCTCGGAGCGCGGCGGCTCACCGGTCTCCGTGCGCGGCTCCGTGACCTGTACCGCCGGAGCCGCAGTGGGAGCGTCCCGGTGCGCCGCGTCGCGTACCTCGCCGACCAGCAGTTCGAGTACGTCCTCCAGGGCGACCAGGCCGAGTACGCGGCCCGAGGCGTCGGCGACCTGGGCGAGGTGCGTAGCGGCGCGACGCATCACGGTCAGGGCGTCGTCCAGGGGGAGCTCGGACCGCAGCATCGTCATCGGGCGCCAGATCTGCTGCGGCACGGCCCGCTCGGACTCCTCCAGGTCGAGTACGTCCTTCACATGGAGATAGCCCATGAAGGCGCCGTTCTCCGCGCACATCGGGAAACGTGAGTATCCGGTGCGGGCGGTGAGTGCGACGACCTGGCCCGCAGTGACCGCCGGGCCGACGGTCACCAGGGACTCGCGGTCCAGGAGCACGTCCGTGACCGGGCGGGAGCCCAGCTCCAGGGCGTCCTCCAGGCGCTCCTGCTCCTCCGGGTCAAGGAGGCCCGCCTGGCCCGCGTCCTCGACGAGCCGGTTGAGCTGTTCGCTGGTGAAGACGGCCTCGACCTCGTCCTTGGGCTCGACGCGAAAGAGCCTGAGGATCACGTGGGCGCAGGCGCCGAGGCCCACGGTGACCGGCTTGCACAGCCGGGCGAAGGCGACGAGGCCGGGGCTGAGCCACAGCGCGGTCCTCTCCGGCGCGGCCATTGCCAGGTTCTTCGGCAGCATCTCGCCGACGACGAGGTGGAGGAAGACGATCACGACGAGGGCTATCACATAGCCGAGTGGGTGGATCACGCCCTCGGGGAGGTGGACCGCCTCGAAGACCGGTTCCAGGAGATGCGCCACGGTGGGCTCGGCGACGGCGCCGAGCGTCAATGAGCAGACGGTGATGCCGAACTGGGCGGCGGCCATCATCTGCGGCAGGTTCTCCAGGCCGTACATGACCTGCCGGGCCCGCTTGGTGCCGAGCGGTTCGATCTGGCTACGGCGTACGGAGACCAGTGCGAACTCGGCACCGACGAAGAACCCGTTGGCCAGCACGAGCAGGATGGCAAACAGGAGTTCGAGCACGCTCATCGGACGGCCTCCGTCACGGCGTCGGCGGCCTTGACCAGACGCACCCGCTCGGCCCGGTAGTGCCCGACCTGACGCACCGACAGCCGCCAGCCCGGCAGTTCGGCCTTGTCACCGGGCGCGGGGATCCGGCCGAGCAGGTCGGCGACGAGGCCGGCGACGGTCTCGTACGGGCCCTCGGGGACGTCGAGGCCTATGCGCCGGAGGATGTCGACGCGGCAGCTGCCGTCGGCGTCCCAGGCGGGCCGCCCGTCCTCGGGCGGAGCGACGACGAGTTCGGGAACGTCGTGTCCGTCGTGCTCGTCTCGGACCTCGCCGACGAGTTCCTCGACGATGTCCTCCAGGGTGACGACACCGGCCGTGCCGCCGTACTCGTCGACGACGACCGCGATGGGCTGCTCGCTGCGCAGCTGCTCCAGGAGCGGCTTCACCGGCAGGGTCTCCGGGACGAGCAGCGGGGTCTGGGCGATCCGGCCGACGGGAGTGCGCAGCCGCTCGTGCGAGGGCACCGCGAGGGCGTCCTTGAGGTGCGCCATGCCGACGATCTCGTCGATGCGCTCCCGGTAGACGGGGAAGCGGGACAGGCCGGTGGCGCGGGTGAGGTTGACGACGTCCTCGGCGGTGGCGGAGGACTGGAGGGCGCTGACCTTCACGCGCGGTGTCATGACGTGCTGCGCGGTGAGGTCGGCCAGCGAGAGGGTGCGTACGAAGAGGTCGGCTGTGTCCTGTTCCAGGGTGCCCGCCCTGGCCGAGTGCCGGGCCAGGGAGACGAGTTCGCCGGGGGTGCGGGCGGAGGCCAGCTCCTCGGCGGGCTCGACGCCCAGGGCACGGACGAGCCGGTTGGCGACGGCGTTCAGGCCGGCGATCACCGGTCGGAACAGGCGGGCGAACACGTGCTGCGGTCCGGCGACGAAGCGCGCGACCTGCATCGGCCTGGACACCGCCCAGTTCTTGGGCACGAGTTCGCCGATCACCATCTGTACGGCCGAGGCCAGCAACATGCCGGCGACCACGGCGACGCCGGGCACGGCGCCTTCGGGGGTGCCGATCGAGGTGAAGGGTCCGTGCAGCAGCTCGGCGAGCGCCGGTTCGGCGAGCATGCCGACGACGAGCGAGGTGATGGTGATGCCGAGCTGGGTGCCGGAGAGCTGGAAGGACAGCTCCTTGAGGGAGTTCACGACGGCACGGGCCCGTCGGTCGCCCTCGGCGGCGGCCTTCTCGGCGTCGGGGCGTTCGACCGTGACGAGGCCGAACTCGGCCGCCACGAAGAAGCCGTTGGCGAGAATCAGGAGGAACGCCGCCCCGAGGAGCAGCATCGGGATGGTCATGCCGCCGCCTCGTGCTCGGCGCGGACCTCACGGTCCGCGCCATGTCGGGAGAGGGCGGCGCAGGTACTACAGGACGATCCGTCCATCGCTGGAGGGAGTCACTCCTCGAGTAGCAGGAGCCCCTGACTTCCGAGGCGGAACATCAGGGGCGGAGGCGCAACGACAACGCGTCCGCCACCAGATTAATCAAGACACCGGCCGATGCGGCAGGGTGGAGCCCTGAGAGTCAGCCGTGATGTTCGTCCAGATGTTCGTGGGGGTCGGCTGTCGCTGCGCCGGGGTCGCCGGTCGCGCGGTTCTCGGCGAGCGCCCGCAGCGTACGGGCGTCGCTGATGGCACGCTGTTTCGCGATGCCCGGCTGGATGCCGAGGGCGGGCAGGCTGGTGCCGTCGCTCAGGTCGAGGAACACCCACGGGTCGCCCGGGCGCAGGTTGACGCGGACGATCTCCGCCCAGGCCAGACGCCGTCGGCCGGCGATGTTGACGACCGTTACGCCGGACTCGTCGGCGACGACTTTCGGCCGCGAGAGCAGCACGAGCACCCCGAAGAGCAGCGCCCCGGTGAAGACGAAGCTGAGGCGCTCCCCCGGGCCGAGCCTCTCGAGCAGCAGCGCGACCGTCGTGATGACCACGAAGATCGCGGCACCGGCGGTCAGCAGAACGGCGCGGGTGCGCCCCGGCCGGAAGGTGACGGGAAGGGCGGGCAGGTCCGACATGACGAGCGGGTTCCTCACAAGGCGTCAGAGGCGGCAGGCGTGGATGGCCGTGGTCAGGATGGCCCGTGCGCCCAGGTCGTACAGGTCGTCCATGATCCGCTGGGCCTCCTTGGCCGGGACCATGGCACGCACGGCGACCCAGCCCTCGTTGTGCAGCGGCGACACGGTCGGGGACTCCAGGCCCGGAGTGAGCGCGACGGCCTTCTCGAGCTGCTCGACGCGGCAGTCGTAGTCCATCATCACGTACGTCCGCGCTACCAGGACGCCCTGGAGGCGGCGCAGGAACTGCTGGACCTTCGGCTCCGCGGTCCCCTCGGCGTCCGCGCCGGTGCGGCGGACGACGACGGCCTCGGACTTCATGATGGGCTCGCCGATGACCGCGAGGCCCGCGTTGCGCAGCGAGGTTCCGGTCTCGACGACGTCCGCGATGACCTCGGCCACGCCCAGCTCGATCGCGGTCTCGACGGCGCCGTCGAGGTGGACCACGGAGGCGTCGATGCCGTGGTCGGCGAGGTGCTTGGCGACGATTCCCTCGTACGAGGTGGCAACGGTCATGCCGGCCAGGTCCTCGACGCCGGTGGCCGTGCCGGGCTTGGTGGCGAAGCGGAACGTGGAGCGGGCGAAGCCGAGCGGCAGGATCTCCTCGGCGTTGGCGCCCGAGTCGATGAGCAGGTCACGTCCGGTGATGCCGATGTCGAGGCGGCCGGAGGAGACGTAGATGGCGATGTCGCGGGGGCGGAGGTAGAAGAACTCGACCCCGTTCTCCGGGTCGACGATGCGCAGCTCCTTGGACTCCCGGCGCTGCTGGTAGCCGGCCTCATGCAGCATCTCCGCCGCAGGGCCTGACAGGGAACCCTTGTTGGGGACGGCGATGCGCAGCATGGGGTCGGCTTCCTTTGTTCGTGCGGAGGAGTCGGGGAGTTGCGGTTACGGCGTTACCGCTCAGAGGTGCGCGTACACATCGTCGAGGGAGATGCCGCGGGCGACCATCATCACCTGGACGTGGTACAGCAGCTGGGAGATCTCCTCCGCCGCCGCCTCCTTGCCCTCGTACTCGGCGGCCATCCAGACCTCGGCGGCCTCTTCGACGACCTTCTTGCCGATGGCATGGACTCCCTTGCCGACCAGCTCGGCGGTGCGGGAGGTGGCGGGGTCGCCGTTGGCGGCCTTGTGCTGGAGCTCGGTGAAGAGCTCCTCGAACGTCTTCTTGGACATGGTGGCGCCCACTTTACGCGTTGTGCGGGCCGACCTGACGCCAGGGTTCGGAGACGGCACGCAGCGTGGCCGCCGTGGCGACGGCCGCAGTGACCGCTTCGTGTCCCTTGTCCTCGCTGGAGCCCACGATGCCCGCACGGTCGAGGGCCTGCTCCTCGGTGTCGCAGGTCAGTACGCCGAAGCCGACGGGAACGCCGGTGTCCACACTGACCTGAATGAGGCCCTGGGTGACGCCCTGGCACACGTACTCGAAGTGGGGGGTGCCGCCGCGGAGGACGACACCGAGGGCGACGATCGCGTCGTAGCCGCGGCCCGCGAGGACCTTGGCGACCACCGGGAGCTCGAAGCTGCCGGGGACGCGAAGGACGGTCGGCTCGTCGATACCGAAGTCGCGCAGGGCGCGCAGGGCGCCGTCGACGAGGCCGTCCATCACCTTTTCGTGCCACTGTGCCGCGATGACCGCGACGCGCAGGTCGCCGCAGTTGCGTACGGACAGTTCAGGTGCACCCTTGCCGCTCACGTCTCTCCTAAGTGACTTGCTTACTGGTTGCCGCAGGTGGACACGGTGGCCGTGTCCAGCCAGGGCAGGTCGTGACCCATCCGGTCCCGCTTGGTGCGCAGGTAGCGGAGGTTGTGCTCGCCCACCTTCACGGGCATCGGCTCGCGGTCGGTGACCTTGAGGCCGTGGCGGACCAGCGCGTCGGTCTTGTCGGGGTTGTTCGTCATCAGGCGAACGCTCGTAATCCCGAGGTCCTCGAGGATCTGCGCGCCGGCGCCGTAGTCCCGGGCGTCGGCGGGCAGGCCCAGCTCGAGGTTGGCGTCGAGCGTGTCACGGCCGCGCTCCTGGAGCTCGTACGCGCGCAGCTTGGACATGAGCCCGATACCGCGCCCCTCGTGGCCGCGCAGGTAGACCACGACGCCGCGGCCCTCGGCGTGGATGCGCTCCAGGGAGGCCTCCAGCTGGGGGCCGCAGTCGCAGCGCAGCGAGTGGAAGACGTCGCCGGTGAGGCACTCGGAGTGAATGCGGACGAGAACGTCCTCGCCGCCGCCGATCTCGCCGTGGACGAGGGCGACGTGCTCGACTCCGTCGACGGTGGAGCGGTAGCCGTACGCCGTGGCTTCGCCGAAGGCGGTGGGGAGTTTTACCTCGGCCTCCCGGCGGACGGTGGGTTCGCCAGGGGGTACCCCCTGCTCGGGTGACGTCGTCAGCTCGAGGGAGCGGCGGTAGGCGATCAGGTCCTCGATGGAGATGATCGCCAGGCCGTGCTTGCGGGCGAACGGGATCAGCTCGGGCAGGCGCAGCATGCTGCCGTCCTCGCCGGCGATCTCGACGATCGCGCCTGCCGGACGCAGACCCGCGAGCCGGGCCAGGTCGACGGCGGCCTCGGTGTGGCCGTCGCGCACCAGGACGCCGCCGGGCCTGGCGCGCAGCGGGAAGATGTGGCCGGGGCGCACGAGGTCGCCCGCCTCGGCCTCGCCGCCGGCGAGCAGCCGGAGGGTGGTGGCGCGGTCGGCGGCGGAGATGCCGGTGGTGACGCCGTGGGCGGGGCCGGCATCGACGGAGACGGTGAAGGCCGTCCCCATCGACTCGGTGTTGTGGTCGACCATCTGCGGGAGCTGGAGGCGGTCGAGTTCGCCGCCTTCCATGGGGGCGCAGATCAGTCCGCGGCACTCGCTCATCATGAAGGCGATGATCTCGGGGGTCGCCTTCTCGGCGGCGATGACGAGGTCGCCCTCGTTCTCGCGGTCCTCGTCGTCGACGACCACAACCGGGCGGCCCGCCGCGATGTCGGTGATGGCCTGCTCGACCGGGTCGAGCGCGAAGTCCTCGATGTTGTCCGTGTGGTCGGTGTGGTCGGTGTTGAACCAGGCGGACGCCGCTGTCATGCCGGGGCTCCTTCCAGGACGGGCTGCGCGGCCCTGTGGGAACGCAGCCACCAGTCGCGCATGCCCCAGAGGACGAGTGCGCCGTAGATGATGTAGACGAAGCCGGAGAAGGCGAAGCCGTTGGCGAAGTTGAGCGGCACGCCCACCAGGTCGACGAGAAGCCAGGCGAACCAGAACTCGACCATGCCTCGCGCCTGGGCGTACATGGCGACGATCGTGCCGACGAAGATGTACGCGTCCGGCCAGGGATCCCAGGAGAGCGTCGGGTAGGCGGTGAACAGGGAGCCGACCGCGAGGGTTCCGAGCGCGGCACCGCCGACCAGGTGGGCGCGCTCGCGCCAGGTGGCGAACCGCACGGCGAGGGACCCGTGGGAGCCGTTTTCGGCCCGCTCCTTGCCGCGGTTCCACTGCCACCAGCCCCACGCGGCTACGGCCATGACGACCACCTGCTTGCCGGCGCTGCCGGAGAGGTGGGCGGTCGCGAAGGCCGTGAGCAGGATGGCGCCGGACAGGAACTGGGCGGGCCAGGTCCATGTGGAACGCCGCCAGCCGAGGGCGAGGGCGATCAGACCGATGGTGTTACCCATCGTGTCGGCCCACATGATGTGCTGCCCGAAGAGCGTGAACGCCTCGGAATTCAGCCAGTTCACCGCGCGGCCCCCCGGGTGCCGAGCAGCCGCTCGACGTACTTGGCGATGACGTCGACCTCGAGGTTGACCGGGTCGCCGGGCTGCTTGAGGCCGAGCGTGGTCAGGGCGAGCGTTGTGGGGATGAGGCTGACGGTGAAGTAGTCGGGGCCCGCGTCGACGACGGTCAGGCTGATGCCGTCGACGGTGATGGAGCCCTTCTCGACGACGTAGCGCGTGAGGTCCGCGGGGAGCGAGACCTTCACGATCTCCCAGTTGTCGGACGGCTGGCGCTCGATGATCTCGCCCGTGCCGTCCACATGGCCCTGCACGATGTGCCCGCCGAGGCGCTCGCCGAGAGCCATGGGGCGTTCGAGGTTGACGCGGGAGCCGACGGCAAGGACGCCGAGGCTCGAGCGGTTCAGGGTCTCGGCCATCACGTCCGCGGTGAACTCGTCGCCTTCGTGGTCGATGACCGTGAGACAGACGCCGTTGACGGCGATGGAGTCACCGTGCCGCGCGCCTTCGGTGACGACGGGGCCACGGAGCCGGAAGCGGGAGGCGTCGTCGAGGTTCTCGACAGCCGTGACCTCGCCCAGCTCTTCGACGATTCCGGTGAACACTCCCGGGTCCTCCTGCCTCTTCGGGCACGGACTCCGGGGCCTGTCGATGACGACAACAGGTACGGGCGACGACACCGGGTGCGACGCCGTATGAGACATGCCCCTCGGGACACTCGAAACAGACGACGGCGCGCACGAATGCCCGCCCGCCGCGCACTGCCTCCCATCCGGACTTTAACCGTCGGTCCAGGAATTTCACCTGGTCAACCGGCCGCTGGAAGCGACCGGGTCGCGGACTTTAACCGCCGGTTCGGAGTTTCACCGACCCCGGAGTGCGCTGCTTCTGGTACAGGGACAGTGTGCCACGACTGATCGATGTGCACGGGGCGAATATCTGTGGGGTGGCTCACAAGACGTCGCGATGGAGTGCAGGCCACACTTGAGGGTGGACAACTTCCGTGGAAACAAGGCATCTTGTGACGTACGGGCGTGGCAACTCATGAGGTACATGCGTGGCAACTTTTGACGTACAGGCGTGACCCCTCGCAAGGGGGCACACTTGTTGACGAACTGGTCTAGTCCTCTTAGGGTCTGCGTTCACGGCCCGCTCCAAGAGCGACCCGGCGGCGGTGACGACCGGCCCCTGCCCGCCGCCGGGTCTTGGCCCTGGTGCCGATGGGGAGGTCGGTCGGGCGGGGGTGTCCGCCGCAGGCCGGCCGCCGAGGGGAGACCGTCGGTCCCCGCGCCGGGAGCAAGCCGCTTTCACCGGTGCCGCCGGTGCCGCCGGAGGCGCCCCGGCGGAGGGTGCCGTCGAGGACGACGGCGGCCGGGGCCGACCGTCTCGACAAGTCGATCATGTCCGATCAGCCGGCGGAAAGGTCGGTGTTCCGGAGTCGGCGGTTCCCGGCGCACGATGATGAACCAGTAACTCGCCGTCGGACAGGGCGCCGTTCCCGTGGCGACTGGTGTCGTCGATCGCGGCACCGAGGCCCGCGGGGCCACGAGCGTGTCAAGGTCCGCCGCAGTCGCCCTGCGGCATCGCGCAAGGCACGCGGACCGGGACGCTCCCCTTGACCGAGCCGCCCGAGGTGACGGCCCGGCCCCGCGCTCGGCCCGGCGCTGGGCAGGCACATGTGACACGTCGCGCTCCCCCTCCTCCGCCTCCTGCGCGCCGTGCGCGTTCCCTCGTTCTGGGGAAGTGCTCGGCCCGGCGGTCCTCAGGCCGGCGCAGGCCTGCGATCCTGCCCCCATGGTGCAGTTGGAACACTTCGCGACTCCGGTGGACCTGGTCGTCTCGCGTATGCGTGCGCTGAGCGCTGCCTGGCCGGAGCGGGACGGCGTCGCGGTCTTCAACCGCGTCTACCTGGCCGTCACGGAGGAGGTCGACCGGCACGTGGACGCCGGGCACTTCCCCGACCCGCACGCGGCGATCACCCTGGACGTACGGTTCGCGGAGCGCTATCTCGCGGTCGTCGACACGGTGGCGGACGAGCGGCGTCCGCCGGCCTGCTGGCGGCCGCTGTTCCAGTTCCGGCGCCATCCCGGCGTACGACCCCTGCAGTTCGCGTTCGCGGGTATCAATGCGCACATCGGGCACGATCTGGCGCTCGCGGTGGTGGACGCCTGTGGTGCGCTCGACTGTGAACCCGCCGACCTGGAGGACGAGTTCGACACCGTGGGCGACATCCTCATCACGCTGGAGGAGCGCATCCGCGAAGATCTGATGCCGGGCCCCGACATCCTCCAGATCGCCGACCCGCTCACGCATCTGCTCGGCTCGTGGAGCCTGGAGCGGGCACGGGACGGCGCGTGGTCGGCGGCCCGCGCGCTGTGGGCGCTGCGCGGACTGCCCGACCTCGCCGAGGAGTTCGCCCGCCGCCTCGACGCGGCGGTCGGTCTGGCGGGCCGGATGCTGCTCACTCCACTGCCGGACTGATCCGGCCACGCCGCCGCGCGTACCGCCGACTTCACCTCGACACGCGTTAAGTTGACAGTTGAACCTTCTGACGCGAACGACGCACAAGGAGCGTGCGCATGGCCACTCGGCTGGGTCTCAGTCTTCCTCAATGGCAGCAGTACGACATCGGCCGAGACGTGCCCGATGTGGCGCGCGCGGCCGAGCGGATCGGCTACGAGAGCTTGTGGGTGCTGGAGCGCGCCCTGTTCCCGGAGCCGGCGACCCAGGGCCTCTACGGCGTTCCGGGGCTGCCTTGGCCCGATCTGTACCGCGGGGTCGCCGACCCGCTGGTGACGCTGACGCTGGCCGCCACGGTCACCGAGCGGGCCCGGCTCGGTACGAGTGTCCTGGTCGCCCCGCTCCATGGCCCGTTCCAGCTGGCCAAGGCCCTCGGCACACTGGACGCGGCGAGCGGCGGCAGGGTCGTGGCCGGCCTGGGCACCGGTTGGTCGCTCGACGAGTACGCGGCCGCCGGGGTCGCACCGTTCGAGGAGCGCGGCCGGGTCCTGGACGAGATCATCGACGTGTGCCGAGCAGTGTGGGGCCCGGATCCGGTCGTGTACGAGGGACACCTCACCAAGATCGCGTCGGCCGTGGTCGGACCCAAACCCGCCCGGCCGATCCCGATCCTGTTGCCCGCCAACAGCAAGAAGGCGCTGACTCGCCTCGTCGACCGCGCCGACGGCTGGATGCCCATCGCCATGGGGGCCGAGCAACTCGCCACGCAGTGGCGAGAGTTGCAGGACCTCGCGGCCGAGCGCGGCCGTACGAAGCCGGCCGAGTCGGTGGTGCGGGTGAACGTGCAGTACACGGCGAAGGGTTACGCCGGGGCGGACCGTGCCCCGTTCCAGGGGAACGTCGAGCAGATCGTGGCGGACCTCAAGGCCCACGCCGAGGTCGGCCTGGACGAGTTCTTCCTCGACCTCCAGGGCACGTCGCGAGACGCCCAGGAGCTCAAGGACCTGGCCGCCGAGGTGTACACGGCGGCGCGGGCGGCCGGAATCTGACTCGTGTGCAAGGGGGACCGGCCCGGTCCTCAGAACCTGTGTCCGCTTCGTTGCAGGCGCCGTGGGGCCGGGGGATTGGCCGGGTCGGTCTCGCACCCAAGCCCCTCCGGGACCACCGCGTCAGACGGAGGAAGCCGTCGGGGTGGGCTGTCTCTCCGGTACGGACGGGTCGGCGGTGCCGCTCGCGGTACCGCTCCGAGCGGCCAGCACCTTCTCCAGTCGCCGGATGTGGTAGTACTGCACCCGCGTGGTGCGCTGCAGGGCCATGACCGCGCCGAGGAACTGGTCCATCTCGGCGGCCCGGGTGAGGATGTCGTCGGGTACGTGCTCGTTACGCAGGCAGGCCTCCGCGTCCTGGGTGAGCACGGCGTGTGCCCAGCCACGGGTGATCGGCTTGAACAGGTCCGGGTGGTTGACCACGATCCGGGCCCGGATGGCCAGGTCGTTCTCGGCGGCTTCCAAGTGCAGTCCGGTGTCCTTGTTACGTGCCCCGAACAGCGGCTCATGGATGTGGTGGGCGTCGAAGCCGTGCGCGACGCAGCCGATCCAGAAGTCCCAGTCTTCGCCCGCCCGCATGGTCTCGTCGTACCCACCTACGGTCTGCCACGCCTCACGGCGGTACAGCGAGCAGTAGAACATGATCAGTCGCTGGAGCAGCAGCTCTCTGCTGTAAGCGGGGAGGGGCATCGCCTGCGGGGGCAAATCGTCGTCGGTGAAGGTGAAGACATCGGTGGAGGCGATGGCGATGTCGGGGGCATTGTCGAGTGCCTCGACGGTCTTCTCCAGCATCGTCGGCGCGATCACGTCATCGGCGTCCAGCGGAAGGATGTAACGGCCGGCACTGGCCTCGATTCCGGTGTTGCGCGCGGCGGAAACCCCGGCATTGGCCTGGCGGAGCAGCCTGACGCACCGGTCGCGGTGGTGGTCGACCAGGTCCTGGGCCACCTCGAAGGTGTTGTCGGTGCTGCCGTCGTCGACGATGACGAGTTCCCAGGCGCGGTACGTCTGGGCGAGGACGCTGGACACTGCCTCGGGCAGATAGCGGGCGTAGTTGTGGCAGGGGATGACTACCGAGACCACAGGGTCGGATCTGTGGGGCATGCGCCGTCTTTCGCTTCGGAAGGGAACAGGAGGGAGGAGGAACCGGGATACGGTCGGCAGCATTCCGCGACATCGGGCCGCGACGCCCCCCTGGCCTGTTCGAGGACCACGTCGCGGCGGACCAGCCGGATCACGTGCTAGCGCAGTTGACGCCCATCGCCGTGGCCGTGGCCGGAGTCGTGGTAGTAGCGGCCGAGGTCGTAGTAGTCGCGGCCGTACTCCTGATGGTGTCCGTAGTCACACAGGGTGACGTTGCCCACCGGCGTGGAGCAGTACCCGTAGTCGGTGATGGTCATGTTGCCCACGGGCGTGGAGCAGTTCCCGTAGTCCGTGATGGTGACGTTTCCGACGGGTGTGCAGGGGACGCCTTTTCCGGGGGTGAGGGTGACGGCGCCGCCTATCCGCTGTCCTTGGTGCGCGTAGGGCGACGACGCTGTCAGCGTCTCCGAACCGGGGGCGGCCGCGTAGGCCGCCTCCGCGGTATGGAGCAGTCCGGCGGTTGCCAGGGCGGCAGGGAGGGTCAGGGAGGACATGACACGGGCTTTCACGGTGTGACCTTTCTCACGGGGACTGAGAGCTGCCCCTGACCGCCGGCGAAGTCCACGGCTGGGGCCAGTAGCACCATCGTAGAATTGCGTTACGCTCGGCGTCCGAATGATTACTCCGCGGGGGTAGTCGCGTGCGGCGTCGCCGGACCCGTACCCGACGGGTCAGGACGGGGACATGGCCCCGATGTCCGCCAGGTCCGCGGCGTGGTGCGGGTGCAGCACTTCGAGGTCGGGCAGTGCCCAGCAGGAAGTGCCCATGTCCCGGGCCATCGCGGCCAGACCCTCGGTCTCGATGAGGTGCTGGTACGGGAAGGAGGGGAAGATCAGGCCGTCCCGGTGGAGGTCGGCGCGTACCAGCAGTGCCGTACCGCCGACCGAGTCGACGCGGACGAGCCCTTGCCCGCGCAACTCCTGCAGGTACGTCCGACCGAACCCTCTGGGGGGCTGCAGAATGCCGTCGCGCAGCCATTGGGACCAGTTGAGCGTGCCGGACCTGGGGTGCAGGACGAAGGTGTTGAGGTCGTATGTGGGTCCACCAGCCGTCGTGGCACAGTGCGGGACGACGATGTCCTTGCGCGCCCCGAGGAGGCGCTGGATGAGGTCGGCCGGATAGCTGGTGACATCCACATCGAGCCACAGCACCCACTCCTCGTCGGCGAGGGTTCGGGAGAGCAGATGGTTGCGCACCTTGGCCAGCACCGATCGGCGCCGGCGTTGGACGCCGGGCTCCCAACGGGGGCCGGCCAACTGGAGGCCGAAGCCACGGTGTACGAGGGTGACCCGCCGGAACTCCGCCTCGAGGCCGGGCAGGACCTGCCGGAGCAGATCCGGCGTCGTGTCCTTGCTGTCGCCCTCCAACAGGCCCAGTGAGATCGCCTCACGCGGGTAGTCCAGGGCGCGAAGGTTGTCCAGATAGCCCGGCAGGATCGCCGCCGCGTCCTTGACAGGGGTGAGCACCAGTACCAGGGGCCGGTCACTGGCCGGTCCCGGGGCCGCCTCGAGGGCCGTCTGTGGTACTCGCTCGGAGGCCCGCATGGCGGGACCGGTCTCGGCGTGGACGATTTCCTCCGGCCCGATCGGCAGCCGGGTCGCCATGGCGAGCAACCGCTCGGCGTATGCCCCGGGCTGGGACCAGATCTCGGTCGCCACGTCGAAGTGCTCCGCGAAATGGGCTTCGTTGAACGTATTGCTGCCGTGACACACGTACGTGTACAGCTCGGGTGCGTCGACCGATACCACCCGGCAGGTGCGGGCCACCTCTTCCGCCACCGGGGTGTCCTCGCCGCGGCGTAGTGCCGGGTAGCGCGGAAGGCGGTCCTTGGCGCACACCATTGACCCCTCCCACAGGCGCGCGCAGGAGATCGCGAGCTTGTGACGAGCGGGCCACCACAGCCGTTCACGTGCGAGGAAGCAGGCATCGGCGTCGAGCGCGAGAATCGCCGCCATCTGCGTCTCGATCCGCTCCGGGTCGTACAGGTCGTCGTCGTCCCACTGGGACACGTAGGGTCCGGTGGCCCGGTCCACTGCCTCGTTGCGCAGTTCACCCAGCGTCTGCCGCTGCGGAGGGAGCCGGTGATGGCTGATCCTCGGGTCACCCAGCCCGCGAATGTGCTGCTCAAGGGCGTCGTCCGAGCCGTCTTCCACGACGACCAGTTCCAGATTGCGGTAGGTCTGCGTACGGAAGCAGGTGATCGCGCGGCGGGCCGTCGACGAGCGATCCCTCGTCACCATCAGGCACGACACCGTCGGGGCGGGCGCGCCCGCGGACCAGCGGCGACGTTGCGCCTCCAGGTTCAGCAGGCCGTCGGCGAGCGGTTGCAGCTCCTGGCTCGCCCAGAACGGGAACCGTCTGCCGGCCGACGTCGGACAAGTGCCCGGTACGTCGCGCACCCAACTGCCGGACCAGTGGTGCACGGCGTACGCACGCTCGTAATCGGCTTTCTGAGGGCCGAACAGCTCTTTCGCGTACGGGCTCACCTCGGGATACAGGACCTCCGGGTCGAGGATGGTGATCGAGGCGGGCTCCGGGGCGCCGTCAATCGCTCTGGTGAGGAAGAAAGGGCCTGTGACGTCCAACGCACCAGGCATCTTGTGGGCGCCGACCAACTGTCGGTGCACATGGGCCCAGAAAGGGTGGCCCGGCCGTGACGCGATGAACGCGTTGCCGACGATGCGGCTGAATCCACGCTGACGGGCCAGCAGCAGCCGTGTGTGCGCCTGGGGCTCGCAGCCGAGGACGAGTTCCTGCCCTTCGAGGATTCCGTCGACCGGGCTCAGGCACTCGAAGTCCAGATCCACGTAGAGCCCGCCGAAATGGTCGAGCAGGAAATAGCGAATCGCGTCGGCCCGCATGATCGGTTCCGGGTAGCCGTCGTAGACCGGCAGGAACCATGGATAGTGCTCCTGGAGGAATGCCCGATTGTCCGAGTCGGTCCACAAACGGTATCCCCAGCCGGGGTGATGCAGGCGCCATGAATCAGCCCATTTCTTCCAATGGGTGGGCACCTCAGCTTCTTTCCAGGTTTGGTGAATCAGGGCGGGAATATTATTCTGCATCCGCATTCATGCAGTATGCCTATCGGCTCGACCGAAAGGATTTCCGGCGGGACCCGTCGGTGGAACATTCACCCGGGCGGCCCCCGGCGTCCCGACCGGTGTACGTGGTGCTGGAGCGGCAGCGCGGTCCGTCGTCCAACGCCCGCGCGCACGTGGGCCGGGACGCGGCCGGGCCGCCGACCGTCTCGCCGCTCACGTCGCTTGGCGGCCGAGGTGATTCCGGGCCTCGTTCGCTCCAGTTCGATGTGTGTCAACATAGACGCATGTCGAACACAAAGGTGCTGCCGCTACT
>CAMLJW010000048.1 GCA_946480485.1 uncultured Streptomyces sp.
GCTCGGCGGGGCGAAGCAGGGACCGAATTAACCAACGGCGTCACTGCGGGTGGTGCCCGGCCCCTTTGGCTGTCGGGCTGCGGGATCGTCGGCCCTGTGGCCCTGTGGCCCTGTGGCCCTGTGGCCCTGTGGCCCTGTGGCCCTGCGGGCTCTGGGCCATCGTGTGCGTGCGGCTCAGTTGTCGTCCGCAGGCGGCATGCGGGTGCCGCCCACTTCCACCGCAGTGCAGCGCCAGCGGAGGTCCTGGCCCCTCTCCAGGCGGAAGGCCATGGCACGGAGCCGGTTGCCTGCGCCGATGCGGGCGAATGCCTCGATCGCGCCCGGGCGGGGCACGTAGTAGCCGACGTCGCGAACGACCGGGCGGGCGCCCCGGGTGCGTAGGGAGCCGCGTTCGGCGAGCCAGGCCAGTTCGTCGTACGCGCGGCCCGCGGTGTGGCGGAGCATGCAGTGAACGGGGCGCTGGCCGCTCAGGACGGCGAGGAGGAGGTCGGCGAAGAGGTCGGTGGGCCGGGGGGGATGCGTAGGTGTCCTGAGCGGGCCTTCAGCAGGCGTCCTGCGGTGCGGGCCCGCTGTCCGCCCAGACGCAGGGGTGTCTTCGTCCCGGGGTGGGCTGCCGGGTGTGTCCCTGCCCGGTGTGGTGCGAGGAGTGTTTCCGGTGGGGCGGCGGGTGTCGTGGCGGCCGGGTGGGCGGGTGCCCGGGCTGCGCTTCGTCCTGGTCATGACCTTGTTCATGGCGTCGTCCCCGTTCGACGGCCCGGTTGATACCGGGCAGTAACTTTCTGTCGGGGATCTTCTACGAGGCAAGAGTGGGTGGCCGCAAGGGCATCGGCTGTGCGCCGTGGTGGCCGGAACATTCACCTATCAGGGTGACGGCGGAGGGCGGAAGGCTTGGCGTGGCTGAGGTGTACCGGGTGATAAGCGGGGCGTGTGGTTGACGCCGTGGGCGACTGTGGCGCGGACCCAAAAGGGGACTCCCGCACGTATCCTGAAGGCCGTCCCGGAGGTGCGGGACCGCCCTCACGGAGCTCTGTGACTACGAAAGCGGCCAGCCATGCGCGTCTACGTCCCCCTGACCCTCTCCGGTCTCGCCGAGGCGTACAAGACGGGTGAGCTCGGGGCCGGTCCCTTCCTCGCGTACGCCGTCACGCCCGCGTTGCGTGAGTGGTATCTGTCCGACGACATCGAGGAGTTGGAGTACGCGGCGCTGAACCGGGCCGCGCTCGCCTCGCTGAGGCTGCTCGCCCTCGACCCGGCGGCCGTGCGCCGGCGCGTCGTCGTCGCGGTCGACGTCCCCGAGGGTGCCGCTGTCGCCGATCCCGACCGGGGGCTCGACCCCGTCGCGCTCGGAGAGGTGCGGGTCACCGGGCCCGTGCAGCTCGAGGGCGCCGCGGCCGTGCACGTCGACTCGGGCGAGGCAGAGGCGGACGTATCGGCGGCTGCGGACGCGCTGGGCGCGGCGGACACGGGCGACGACGACGCGCAGTTCGTCGTGGACGGGTCCGAGGACCACGAGCTGCTGTGGTTCGCCACGCAGGAGATTCCGAATCTGGTGGGGTTCCGGGCCTGAAGGCCTGAAGGGGCCGAGGGTTGAGATTTCGGCGGCGGTGTTGTCAGTGCGAGCGGGTACGTTCTTTGGCATGGGGAAGTACGGAGCAGCGCACATCGTCTGGGACTGGAACGGGACTCTGTTCCACGACAATGCGGCGATCATCGGTGCCACGAACGCGGCGTTCGTCGAGTTGGGACTGGAGCCGATCACGCTGGAGCAGTACCGGGAGCTGTACTGCGTGCCGGTGCCGCGGTTCTATGAGCGGCTGATGGGGCGGCTGCCCACGGACGCGGAGTGGGAGGTCATGGACGAGACCTTCCATCGGCACTACACGGAGCACCGGGTGGTGTGCGGGCTCACCGACGGGGTTCCGGGGCTGCTCGCCGAGTGGGCGTCGGCCGGGCGCAGCCAGTCGATTCTGAGCATGTACGGGCATGACGAACTCGTCCCGCTGGTGCGCGGGTTCGGGATCGAGACGCACTTCATACGGGTCGACGGGCGGACCGGGCCGTCCGGAGGCGGCAAGGCCGAGCACATGGTGAGGCATATGGGGGCGCTGACCGGAGTGGATCCCACTCGTACGGTGGTGATCGGGGACGCGGCGGACGACGCGATCGCGGCGCTGCATGTGGGGGCGCGGGCCGTCCTCTACACCGGGGGGTCGCACAGTCGGGCCAGTCTTGAAGAGGTGGGGGTGCCTGTGGTGGACAGCCTGGAGGAGGCGGTTGTGGAGGCGGAGCGGTTGGCGGCGTGAGGGAGTGACTGGCAGATCGGGCCACAGGAGGCTTTTCGCAGTTGTCCCCGCCTCCCATCCACCTAGAGGTGCAAACGGGTGCAAACGGGTGTCCCCACTGTTCAGACTGTCAAAAGCGCACCCCCGCTTTTGTACACATACGGCTCATGACGGAGGGCCCGGCCGGAGCGATAGCCTTGTCACGTGATCAGCGCGATATGTCGCGGGGGCTTCCACGCCCCTGCCCTGCGCCCGGACCGCACGGACGACATCCGTGGCCGGGTGGTTGCTGGTCGTCGCGGGCGATACGGGTCACCGAGAGCGGCGTCACAGTCTCTGTGGACGCCGAAGATGGCCGATAACGCTCCGCACATTGCTCATCACGGCATAGCGTCGAATCAGACCGGACACCCCGCGTCCGACGCTACGTCACTTCACGTGTTTTCGACGTCACGCAACGGCGCGCGACAGGAGTCAGAGGATAATGCAGACCAAGCTGGACGAAGCCAAGGCCGAGCTGCTCGAACGGGCCGCCCGGGTAGCTGAGAACAGCCCGGTCGGGGGGCACCTACCGACTGGGACGACGGGCGAGGGTACCCCCGACCGGGACACCGTGCTCGCGTTCCTCCAGCGCTACTACCTGCACACCGCCCCGGAGGACCTCACCGACCGTGACCCGGTCGACATCTTCGGAGCCGCTTTGTCCCACTACAGACTGGCCGAGAACCGTCCGCAGGGCACGGCCAACGTACGGGTCCACACCCCGACCGTCGAGGAGAACGGCTGGACCTCCAGCCACTCCGTCGTCGAGGTGGTCACCGACGACATGCCTTTCCTCGTCGACTCGGTCACCAATGAGCTGTCCCGGCACGGGCGCGGCATTCATGTCGTCATCCACCCCCTGTTCGTCGTACGACGCGATGTGGCCGGCAAGCTCATCGAGGTCCTGCCCGGCCGGCCCGCCGCCGACGGTCTTCCGCACGACGCCCACGTCGAGTCCTGGATCCACGTCGAGTTCGATCGCGAGACCGACCGCGCCGATCTGAAGCAGATCACCAACGAACTGCTGCGGGTCCTCTCCGACGCCCGCGAAGCCGTCGAGGACTGGGACAAGATGCGCGACGCCGCGCTCCGGATCGCCGACGACCTGCCGGGCGAGCCCACCGCCGACGACCTGCGTGACCAGGAGGTCGAGGAGGCCCGCGAGCTGCTGTGCTGGCTGGCCGCCGACCACTTCACCTTCCTCGGTTACCGCGAGTACGAGCTCAGGGGCGACGACTCCCTCGCCGCCGTGCCCGGGACCGGGCTCGGCATCCTGCGATCCGATCCGCACCACAGCGCTGAGGAAAGCCACCCGGTCAGTCCCTCCTTCGAGCGACTGCCCGCCGACGCCCGCGCCAAGGCCCGCGAACACAAGCTCCTCGTCCTGACGAAGGCGAACAGCCGTTCCACCGTGCACCGGCCGTCCTACCTCGACTACGTGGGCGTCAAGAAGTTCGACGGTGACGGGAACGTCGTCGGTGAGCGGCGCTTCCTCGGGCTCTTCTCGTCCGCCGCGTACACCGAGTCCGTGCGCCGCGTCCCCGTCATCCGCCGCAAGGTGGAGGAAGTCCTGAAGGGCGCCGGCTTCTCGCCCAACAGCCACGACGGGCGCGATCTCGTGCAGATCCTGGAGACGTACCCGCGCGACGAGCTCTTCCAGACACCGGTCGACGAGCTGTGCTCCATCGTCACCTCCGTCCTCTACCTGCAGGAGCGGCGGCGGCTGCGGCTCTACCTGCGACAGGATGAGTACGGGCGCTACTACTCCGCCCTCGTCTACCTCCCGCGCGACCGCTACACCACCGGCGTACGCCTGAAGGTCATCGACATCCTCAAGGAGGAACTCGGCGGCATCAGCGTCGACTTCACCGCCTGGAACACCGAGTCGATCCTCTCCCGGCTGCACTTCGTGGTCCGGGTCCCGCAGGGCACAGAGCTGCCGCATCTGTCCGACGCCGACAAGGAGCGTATCGAGGCGCGGCTTGCCGAGGCGGCCCGATCCTGGGCCGACGGCTTCGCCGACGCGCTGAACGCCGAGTGCGGCGAGGAGCGCGCGGCCGAGCTGCTGCGCCGGTACGGGAACGCCATCCCCGAGGGCTACAAGGCCGACCACAACCCGCGCGCGGCGGTCGCCGACCTGCTCCACCTGGAGCAGCTCGGCGACGGCAAGGACTTCGCGCTCAGCCTGTACGAACCGGTGGGCGCCGGGCCCGGCGAGCGCCGCTTCAAGATCTACCGCACCGGTGCGCCGGTCTCCCTCTCCGCGGTCCTGCCGGTCCTCAGCAGACTCGGCGTCGAGGTGACCGACGAGCGCCCGTACGAGCTGCGCTGCGCGGACCGTACGTTCGCGTGGATCTACGACTTCGGCCTGCGCGTGCCCACGAGCGGCAACGGCGACTACCTCGCGGACGACGCCCGCGAGCGCTTCCAGGACGCCTTCTCGGCGACCTGGACCGGGCAGGCCGAGAACGACGGCTTCAACTCCCTCGTCCTGAGCGCCGGTCTGAGCTGGCGGCAGGCGATGGTGCTGCGCGCCTACGCCAAGTTCCTGCGTCAGGCCGGTTCGACCTTCAGCCAGGACTACATGGAGGACACCCTCCGTCACAACGTCCATACCACCCGGCTGCTCGTCTCCCTCTTCGAGGCGCGGATGTCCCCGGAGCGCCAGCGGGCCGGCACCGAGCTGACCGACGCCCTGCGGGAGGAACTGGATGCCGCCCTCGACCAGGTCGCGTCCCTCGACGAGGACCGGATCCTGCGGTCCTTCCTCACTGTCATCAAGGCGACGCTGCGGACGAACTTCTTCCAGGAGGCGGCGGGCGGCGGGCCGCACGAGTACGTCTCCATGAAGTTCGACCCGCAGGCCATCCCGGACCTTCCGGCGCCGCGTCCGGCGTACGAGATCTGGGTGTACTCGCCGCGCGTCGAGGGCGTGCATCTGCGGTTCGGGAAAGTTGCGCGCGGTGGTCTGCGCTGGTCCGACCGGCGGGAGGACTTCCGGACGGAGATCCTGGGTCTCGTCAAGGCGCAGATGGTCAAGAACACCGTCATCGTGCCCGTCGGCGCGAAGGGCGGCTTCGTCGCCAAGCAGCTGCCGGACCCGGCCGTGGACCGCGACGCCTGGCTGACCGAGGGCATCAGAAGCTACAAGACCTTCATCTCGGCCCTGCTCGACATCACCGACAACATGGTGGCCGGTCAGATCGTGCCGCCCCCCGAGGTCGTACGGCACGACGACGACGACACCTACCTCGTCGTCGCCGCCGACAAGGGCACCGCGACGTTCTCGGACATCGCGAACGGGGTCGCCGAGTCGTACGACTTCTGGCTCGGTGACGCCTTCGCCTCCGGCGGCAGCGCGGGCTATGACCACAAGGTCATGGGCATCACCGCCCGAGGCGCCTGGGAGTCCGTGAAGCGGCACTTCCGGGAGTTGGGCGTGGACACCCAGAGCGAGGACTTCACCGTCGTCGGCGTCGGCGACATGTCCGGTGACGTGTTCGGCAACGGCATGCTGCTGTCCGAGCACATCCGCCTGGTCGCCGCCTTCGACCACCGGCACATCTTCATCGACCCGAACCCGGACGCAGCCACCTCGTACGCCGAGCGACGCCGTCTCTTCGAACTGTCGCGCTCCTCCTGGGCCGACTACGACAAGACGCTGCTGTCGCAGGGCGGCGGCATCTTCCCGCGCTCCGCCAAGGCCGTCCCGATCAACAGCCACATCCGCAAGGCCCTCGGCATCGGGTCCGGCCCGGCCAAGATGACCCCGGCCGACCTGATGCGGGCGATCCTCAAGGCGCCGGTCGACCTGCTGTGGAACGGCGGCATCGGCACCTATGTGAAGGCCGGCACGGAAACGCACGCGGACGTCGGCGACAAGGCGAACGACGCGATCCGGGTGGACGGCGCCGACCTCAGGGTCAAGGTCGTCGGTGAGGGCGGCAACCTGGGCCTGACCCAGCTCGGCCGGATCGAGTTCGCGCAAGCCGGCGGCAAGGTCAACACCGACGCCATCGACAACAGCGCGGGCGTGGACACCTCCGACCACGAGGTGAACATCAAGATTTTGCTCAACGCCGTCGTCGCGGACGGCGACATGACGGTCAAGCAGCGCAACAAGCTGCTCGCCGAGATGACCGACGAGGTCGGCCAACTCGTCCTGCGCAACAACTACGCGCAGAACGTGGCACTCGCCAACGCGCTCGCCCAGTCCCCGAGCATGCTGCACGCGCAGCACCGCTACCTGCGCCACCTGGTGCGCGCGGGGCACCTCAACCGGGCCCTCGAGTTCATGCCCACGGAGCGTCAGATCCGGGAGCGCCTCAACACCGGACACGGTCTGACCCAACCGGAGACGGCTGTCCTCCTTGCCTACACGAAGATCACGGTCGCCGGCGAACTGCTCCACAGCAGCCTGCCCGACGATCCGTATCTGCAGAGCCTGCTGTACGCCTACTTCCCGACGGCGCTGCGCGAGAGATTCCGCGAGCAGATCGAGGCACACGCGCTGCGCCGCGAGATCGTCACGACCGTGCTGGTCAACGACACGGTCAACACCGGCGGTACCAGCTACCTGCACCGTCTGCGCGAGGAGACGGGTGCCTCGCTGGAGGAGATCATCCGGGCGCAGACAGCGGCCCGCGCGATCTTCGGCCTGGGTGAGGTGTGGGACGCGGTCGAGGCGCTCGACAACAAGGTCGACGCGGCCGTCCAGACCCGCATCCGGCTGCACTCGCGCCGCCTCGTCGAGCGGGGCACGCGCTGGCTGCTCAACAACCGGCCGCAGCCCCTGCAGCTCGCCGAGACCATCGGCTTCTTCAGCGACGGGGTCGCGCAGGTCTGGGCCGAACTGCCCAAGCTGCTGCGCGGCGCGGACCTGGAGTGGTACCAGCGGATCTACGACGAGCTGTCCGCCGCCGAAGTCCCCGACGAGCTCGCCCGGCGGGTCGCCGGATTCTCCGCGGCCTTCCCGACGCTCGACATCGTCGCGGTGGCCGACCGCACGGGCAAGGACCCGATGGACGTCGCCGAGGTCTTCTACGACCTCGCCGACCGCCTGCGGATGACCCAGCTCATGGACCGCATCACCGAGCTGCCACGCGCCGACCGCTGGCACTCGATGGCCCGCGCCTCCATCCGCGAGGACCTGTACGCGGCGCACGCCGCGCTGACGGCCGACGTCCTCGCCTGCGGCAACGGCGCCGCCACGCCGGAGCAGCGCTTCAAGGCCTGGGAGCAGAAGAACGCGGCGATCCTGGGCCGGGCCCGCACCACTCTGGAGGAGATCCAGGGCTCCGAGTCCTTTGACCTGGCAAATCTGTCGGTGGCGATGCGGACGATGCGGACGATGCTGCGTACGCATTCCTAGTCGCGCACGCATCCGGTTCGAACGCGTTCGCAGTCGGTACGCGGACGGGGGCGCCCTGGGCCTGCCGGCTCGGGGCGCCCCCGACGTACGTGGCTGGTGCGGCGTGGGTCACTTTGCGCAACCTGTGCGTTGCTTCGGACGTCTACCTGTGTGGCCCTCAAGTGGACCACATGGCGTGGGCGGGCCGATCTGCTGCGTTTAGGGTTAATGGGATGAACATGGATCTGCGCCAGCCACCCGACATATCCGTCGTCGTGCCTGACATGTCCGTCGTCGTGATCGTCTACAACGACGAGGCTCGCCTGCCGACGGCCGTGCGCTCCGTGCTGGAGCAGACGCTGAGAAACGTCGAGGTCGTGATCGTGGACGACCGCAGCACGGATGGTTCGTACCAGGTGGCCCGGCGGCTGGCCGCCGAGCACCCCGATCGCGTACGGGCCTTCCAGCTCCCGGAGAACAGTGGTGGCTGCGGGGCCCCTCGCAATCACGGCATCGGGCAGGCACGCGGCACATACGTCCTCTTCCTCGACAGCGACGACGTACTGGAGCGCAACGCCTGCCGGAACATGCTGGAGGCCGCCGAGACAACCGGCGCCGACCTCGTCTCCGGGCTGTGCGTGCGCGTGCACGTGGA
Source organism: uncultured Streptomyces sp. (assembly GCA_946480485.1). Next base: position 8,330 of record CAMLJW010000048.1, read on the forward strand.
CTCACGCAACGGCAAGGAGGTCAAGTGGTACCCGTGGCTGTACGCGCGTACCCGCACCCTCGAGTCCGTCTCCGAGCTGCCCGACCTGCTTGTCTTCGACACGCTGTCGACGAACAAGTGCTACCGCCGGGAGTTCCTGCTGGAGCGGGGCCTGTTGTTCCCGGTCGGCATCCACTACGAGGACCTGCTCTTCTCGGCGCAGGCGTATGTGGCCGCCCGAAGGATCACGCTGATACCCAACCGTGTCTACGACTGGAACGTCGTGGAGAAGCCGACGCTGTCGGCCGCGAAGTCGATCAGCAACAGGCGCCACGAGATCGCCAACTTCAGGCATCGGATGGAGATCCACCGCCGGGTCGACCAACTGCTCGCCGAGCAGGGACTGTCGGGGCTGAAGTTCCACAAGGACGTCAAGTTCCTCAAGCACGATCTGGTGCTGCACCTGCGTGATCTGCCGTTCCGGGACGCGTCCTACCGGCAGGACTTCGCCACGATCGCCCGCGAGTACCTGGACTCGATCGACCACGCCGCGTTCGACGAGGTGGAGCCCATCCACGCCATCTGCGCCTATCTGCTGCGCCAGAGCGACTGGGACAACCTCCTCCCGGCCGTGGACACGCTCACCAACCGCGACAAGATCTCCTCGCCGCTCGTCGAGCGCGGCGGGCGGATCTACTGGTGCGCCGAGCACCTCGACGAAGGCCAAGCCGACGGCGGTGGCGACGGCGGTGGCGACGGCGGTGGCGACGGAGAAGGCGACGGCTTCCCTCGGCACGTGCTGGACGTCACCAAGCTGGGCTACCACACCAAGCCGGTCGAGAAGATGTTCCTGCGCAACGCCCTGACCGGCTACGAGGAGGCGGCCGGCACGGTCCGGCTGTCCGGGCGCGTCACCAACCCGCTGGGCATCATCCCACCCGGCGCGCGGCTCACCGGCGAGCTGGAGTTCGGCGCCCGCCGCAAGGGCGTACGCTTCCAGACCTTCCGCTTCCCCGTGGCCACCCTGCGGCACGAGGGCGAGGCCGTCGCCTGGGAGGCCTCGGCCCATCTCGCCAAGCGGCTGCGGCCGCTCGGCATCGTGGACGCCGTGTGGGACGTACGGCTCCATCTCGACGTCGACGGTGTCCGCACCACGACCCGCCTCACGGCCTGCGAACCCGGCCTGGCCGCCGGGCAGTTGCCGGTCCGTCCCCGGCTCACCCGCCTGTTCGCCCACCACATCGAGCCCGAGATCTCCTCGCGCGGCCATCTCTGCTTCCGGCTCGTCTCCCGGGAGAAGGTCGACGCGTTCGTCGAGGCCGGGGTGCGCGGGGCGCCGGGCCGGCTCGCCAAGTCCGGGTACCGGAAGGCGAAGGCGCTGCGCAAGAAGCTGGCCTCCGGCGACACCAAGATCAGGCTGTATCACGAGGTGTTCCGCCGGCTGCCCGTGAAGAAGGGCCTGGTCGTCTTCGAGAGCCACCTGGGCCGGCAGTACAGCGACAGCCCGCGGGCCATCTACGAGGAGATGCGGCGCCAGGGGCTGGAGTTCGAGGCGGTGTGGTCGTACACCGGCAGCCCCGCGGGCTTTCCGTCCGATGCCACCCTCGTACGCCGCTGGTCGCTGCCGTACCTCAAGGCGCTGGCCCAGGCCGAGTTCTGGGTCGACAACCAGAGCTATCCGCTGAAGCTCACCAAGCGGCCGGAGACCACGTACATCCAGACCTGGCACGGCTCGGCGCTCAAGCGGATGGGCTTCGACGAGCCGGAGTGGAAGCTCAGGTCACGTCCCTGGCAGGAGGGCCAGCAGCGCACGCTCGACCGCTTCGACCAGTTCCTGATCCGCTCCGAGCACGACGTCCGCACCCTTGCCCGCGCCTTCCGGCTCAGGGAGAAGACGCTGCTGCGGGTGGGCTACCCGCGCAACGACGCCCTCGTACGGGCCCGTCAGGCCTTCCAACGCCCGCCGCTGGCAGCCGAGCTGGGCATCCCGGAGGACAGGAAGGTCCTGCTGTACGCGCCCACCTTCCGGCACCACGGGCAGCGCCGCTTCGAGCTGCCCTTCGACGTGGAGCGCTTCGCCGACACCTTCAGCGACCGGTACGTACTCCTCGTCCGTTCGCACTACCTCAACCACGTGGTGCTCCCGCCGTCCGTACGGGGGCGCGTCATCGACGTGTCCACGCATCACGACGTGACACCGCTGCTCGCCCTCGCCGACGGGCTGATCACGGACTACTCGTCGGTGATGTTCGACTACGCCCTCCTCGACCGGCCGATGTTCTTCTTCGCGTACGACTACGAGGAGTACGTGTACGAGGGGCGCGGGACCTACTTCGACCTGCTGGAGCGCGCCCCCGGCCCGGTCGTGCGCGGTGAGGACGAACTGCACGCCGTCCTCGGCTCGCTGGAGGAGCAGCTGGTCAAGTACGCGGCCGCGCGGGAGCGGTTCGTCGCGGACTTCGGCGAGTACGACAAGGGGAACGCCGCGCAGAGCATCGTCGACCAGTTCTTCTCCCAGTGGAGGCGCGCATGACCGGGTACGCCCAGCGGGATGTCTTCTTCGTCTCCAACAGCGTCGACGAGCTGGGCGGGGTGACCAGTTGGTCGCACCAGATGGCCCGGCTGTTCACCGAGCGCGGGCATCGCGTGCACGTCGTCGGCATCACCCCGCCCGCGGTGGCGCAGGGGCTGGGCGAACTCCCGTACCCCACCACGACGTTGTACGGCGGGCAGCCGCCGCGCCCCGGCCGGGCCCGTCAGGCGAGCATGCGGGAGCAGGCGGCCAGACTGACGGCGCTGTTCGGCAGGGCGCGGCCCGGCGCGGTCGTGATCGCCACGCAGGTATGGGCGATGGAGTGGGTGGAGCTGGCCGACACACGAGGCCTGACCGTCATCGGGATGAGCCACGAGTCGTTCCGGTACTCGAAGGCATCCTCGCGCTTCCGGCGGGTGCTCAAGCACTACCGGGACGTCGACCGCATGCTCGTGCTGACCCGCGAGGACGCCGACCTGTGGATCGGCCAAGGCCTCAACAACACCTCGTTCATGCCGAATCCGCTGCCCTTCATGCCCGAGGTGCCCTCGCCGCGCACCCGGAAGGTGGTCCTCAGCATGGGGCGGCTGCAGGACCAGAAGGGCATAGACATGCTCCTCGACACCTGGGCGGAGGTCGCGCCGCGCCATCCCGAGTGGACGCTGCGGATCTACGGTTCGGGCGAGGACGAGGAGATGCTGCACAAGCAGTGCACGGCGCTCGGACTCGACGACTCCGTCGAGTGGATGGGCCGTACGAGCGACGTGCCGGGCGCGCTGCGCGGCGGCTCCGTCTTCGTGCAGTCCTCTCGGGGCGAGGGATTCCCCCTCGCCCTCATGGAGGCGATGGCGATGGCAGTGCCGTGCGCCGCCTTCGACTGCGCGCCCGGCGTCCACGAGATCGTCCGCGACGAGGAGGACGGCCTGCTCGCCGCCCTCGGCAACACCGGCGAACTCGCCCGCAAACTGGACGCTTTGATGTCGGACAAGGAACTCCGGGACCGGATGGGGAAAGCGGCGAGAGTGAACATACAGCGGTACACGACGGACGAGGTCGTGCGACGGTGGGAGGAACTGTTCGCGTTTCTGGAGCGCTGAGGGAGCCCGTCAGGCGCCGGGGCGTCAGGGGCCGGGACATCAGGGCCGGGCGTCAGGGGCCGGGGCGTCAGCCCTTTCCACCGGCGAACCGTTCATACGCCTTGAGCACATCCTCCGTCTTCCCGTCCATGCGGAGCTCCCCCTGCTCAAGCCACAGCACCCGGTCGCAGGTGTCCCGGATGGACTTGTTGTTGTGGCTGACCAGGAAGACCGTTCCGGCGTGCTTGCGCAGCTCTCGGATCCGGGCTTCGGATCGCTTCTGGAACGTGCGATCCCCCGTCGCCAGCGCCTCGTCGATCAGCAGGACGTCGTGGTCCTTGGCGGCGGCGATGGAGAAGCGGAGCCGGGCCGCCATGCCGGAGGAGTACGTCCGCATGGGCAGCGTGATGAAGTCGCCCTTCTCGTTGATGCCGGAGAAGTCGACGATCTCGTGGTAGCGCTCGCGGATCTGTTCACGGGACATGCCCATCGCGAGGCCGCCGAGGTGGACGTTGCGCTCGCCGGTCAGGTCGTTCATGAGGGCCGCGTTCACGCCGAGCAGGGAGGGCTGGCCGTCCGTGTAGATGCGGCCGTTCTCCACCGGCAACAGGCCCGCGACCGCCTTGAGCAGCGTGGACTTCCCCGAGCCGTTTGTGCCGATCAGGCCGATGGCCTCTCCCCTGTACGCGGTGAAGGAGACGCTCTTCACGGCGTGCACCTTGCGGACGCCCGCCGCCTGCTCGGCCTTCCTGCCGCGCAGGACGCGGTTCAGCGCCGCGGTCGCGGAGCCGCGGCCCCCGCCGGCGCCGTTGACCCGGTAGACGATGTCGACGCGGTCGGCGATGACGGTCGGTGCGTGTTCACTCCCGGTGTCAGCCACGGCCGTACCCCTCCTCTGCCTTCCAGAAGTAGATGAAGCCGCCGACGCCGGCGAGCAGGGCCCAGCCGATCGCGATCAGCCAGACGTGGGGCGGCAGCTGGCTCGCGTGGAAGGTGTCGATCAGCGCGAAGCGCATGAGGTCGATGTAGATCGCGGCCGGATTGCACTCCAGCAAGAGCAGCACGACGTGCGGCAGGTGCTGGTTGCTGAGCACACGGTCGATGCTCCACATGACGCCCGAGACGTACATCCAGGTGCGCAGCAGGAAAGGCATCAGCTGCGCGATGTCCGGCGTCTTCGCGCCCATCCGGGCCATGACCATCGCCACGCCCGCGTTGAAGACGAACTGGAGTGCCAGCGCCGGGAGGGTCAGGAGCCAGGACGCGCCGACCGGCACGCCGAAGCAGAGCAGGATCACGATCAGCGCGGCCATCGAGAACAGCAGCTGCTGGAGCTGTTGCAGGGCGTAGGACACCGGCAGCGCGGCCCGCGGGAACTGCAGGGCACGAACGAGGCCCAGGCTGCCGGAGATCGCCCGGGTGCCCGCCATGATCGAGCTCTGTGTGAACGTCCACACGAAGACGCCGGTGACCAGGAAGGGGATGTAGTCGGGCACGCCCCGGCTGGTGCCCATCAGGAAGCCGAAGATGAAGTAGTACACCGCCGCGTTCAGCAGCGGGGTCGCCACCTGCCAGACCTGGCCGAGCTTCGCCTGGCTGTACTGGGAGGTGGTTCTGGCCGTCGCGAACGCCGCGATGAAGTGCCGCCGCGCCCAGAGCCCGCGGATGTACGCGGGCAGGGAGGGACGTGCGCCGCTGACCGCCAGGCCGTAGCGGGCGGCGAGCGCCGCGGCCCCGCCGTCGGGCGGGACCGGTGCCGGGGGCGGTGTGTCGAGAACCTGGCTCACATCCGGCTGCTTTCGCTTGGGGATTGGAGAGGGGCGGGAGTGGGAGGCGGGAGCGCGGGCGGGGGTGTGCGAAACCCGGCTTTGCCTGGAGACGGGGTCTGCTTTACGTCGGGACGGGACCGTATCGTCGCAACGTGAGCGTAAGCCGATTCGACGTCGGAACGCAACCGTTTCGTCGTCACGCACCTATGCTGTTTTGTATGACGACGAACGCCGACGGGGCGACGAACGCCGACGGGGTCCAGAAGGGGCCGCAGCAGCCGCGCCGCAGGACTCCCGCCGGGGCTGCCGTACTCCGCGAGGATGTGACGGACGCCATCCGGGTGGCCGTCTTCGAGGAACTCGCGGCCGTCGGCTACGCACGGATGTCCATCGAGGGGATCGCGCGCCGCGCGGGCGTCGGCAAGACCGCGGTCTACCGCCGGTGGCGGTCCAAGCTGCACCTGGTGCTCGACCTGGTGTCGGCGATCGCCGTGCAGGGGCTGCCGACTCCGGACACCGGCACTCTGGAGGGCGACCTGCGGCTCCTGTACGAGGTCACGGCCCGCGCCCTGCGTCACCCCGTCGCCTCACAGATCATCCCCGACCTCCAGGCGGAGGCGGCTCGCAACCCGGACATCGCCAAGGCGCTGCGGAAGGCCCTGCGGGAAGGGCAGGAGGGCGTCGCGAGCGGCATCGTCGCGGCGGCCGAGAGGCGCGGTGAGGTCCGCCGGGGCATCGACGACGAACTGGCCCTCGACCTCATCTCCGGCCCGCTGTACTGGCGCTCGGTGGTGATCCGCAGCCCCAAGCTGCCGAAGGGCTATCTGGAGAGCCTGGCGCGGGCCACGGCAGTGGCACTCAGGGCCTTGTAGACCGGGCCGTAGGGAGTGTCGCAGGCCGTGCTGTGGGTCGCGTGGCCCATGGCGTGGTAGGTCACGTTGTGGGTCGGGCGCCGGATCGTTGTCACCCGTGCCTCACACCTCCGGCCCCCGCTGGCGCATACTGGCCTTACGATGACGAAGCCATCAGCGCCCCGGCGCCACCTGTCCACCAGTCCCTTCAAAGCTCCGGTTGCCCCGGTCGCCAAGCACTTCGCCCTGGGTGACCGTGTTTCGCACGACCAGTTCGGCCTGGGCAGGATCATCGGCGTCGAGGACGGCGTCGCGATGCTCGTCGACTTCGGCTCCCGCCAGGCCCGAATCGTCAGTCCCTACACCCGCATGGACAAACTCTGACAAAGTCGGTCAGGGGTGCGCGTGAGCGCTTGCCGCGGAGCAGAAGCAGAGTCAGGCTCGCGGCGAGCGCGGCACACCCGGTGTCCCTGTACCGGGAGCAGCCGCTTTGCCAGCTCCCTTATGTCCGCCGGCCCGTAGCACCCGCCCGCCGGATCCTGGCAGCGGTACGTGCAGCGGCTCGGCCCACCCGGTCCGCAGTGCCCGCCGCGCCGTGCAAGGCCCACGCGAACCCGCCCCTGACCGCCACCACGGTGTCGGTGTCCCCGCCCGGATCGACCGCGGCCCGCACAGCGTCCTCCGGGCAAGCCGTACGCCTGGGAGTCCCTACGCCTGGCGGTGCCCCCTGCTCGCCTCCGGGTGCAGTCCTACCCAGCCCTCCCAGGCGGAGCTGATCATGTCCGCGACGTCATACTTCGCTTTCCAGCCCAGCTCGATGGCGATGCGCTGCGCCGATGCCACCACCCGGGCCGGGTCGCCCGGCCGGCGGGGGGTGACCTCGGGGGGCAGGTCGTAGCCGGTGATCCGGTTGATCCGGTCGATCATCTCGCGGACCGACACGCCCTCCCCGCGGCCGATGTTGAGGGTCAGGTTCGTGCCGGGGGAGGAGGCCAGGCGGCGGGCCGCCGCCACGTGGGCCTCGGCGAGGTCGACCACGTGGATGTAGTCGCGGACACAGGTGCCGTCCGGTGTCGGGTAATCGTCGCCGAAGATCCGCGGGGGCGCGCCCTGGGTCAGCTTCTCAAAGACCATCGGTACGAGGTTGCATACGCCGACGTCGGCCAGCTCGGGCGTCGCCGCGCCCGCCACGTTGAAGTACCGCAGGGAGGCGGTGGACAGGCCGTGCGCGCGGCCGGTCGCCCGGACGAGCCACTCGCCCGTGAGTTTGGTCTCGCCGTATGGGCTCATGGGGACGCAGGGCGTCTCCTCGGTCACCAGGGCCCCGTCTTTGGCGGCGTCCGGCATGCCGTACACCGCCGCGGAGGACGAGAACACGAACGACGGCACCGCGGCGGTCGTAACCGCCTGCAACAGTGCCCGCAGGCCCTCGACGTTCTCGCGGTAGTAGTGCAGTGGCAGCTCCACCGACTCGCCCACCTGTTTCTTCGCCGCCAGGTGGACGACACCGGTGACGGCGTGGTCCGTGAGCGTACGGGTCACCCGCTCCGCGTCCAGGGTCGAGCCGACGACCAGCGGCACCCCGTCGGGTACGCGCTCGGCGATCCCGGTCGACAGGTCGTCGTACACCACGGCCCCTTCGCCCGCTTCGGTCATCGCGCGGACGACGTGCGCCCCGATGTAGCCGGCGCCGCCGGTGATCAGCCAGGTCATGTTCGGCCGTCCCCTCGTGTGTCGGTGGTGGTGGTGCGGATGCGTGGGCCGGTGTTCTGCCGGTGTTCGCGTATCAGTGAAGCAGGCGCTTCAGCCGGCGGCGTACCACGGAGACCATTCCCCGTAAGCCGGGCGCGAGCCGCAGTGCGAGCGAGCCCCCGTGGGTCGCGTACGGCTGGACGAGCAGCACGCCGTGGCGGCGGCTCGGCACGGCCGTGCGACGTAGCAGGCCCGGCCCCGCGACCGCGTGCGCCGTGGTCTCGCGGCTCGTGCCGTCGTGGAAGCGCACGCACAGCCGCAGGTCCCAGGTGCCGTCGCCGAGCGCCGCGAGGTCGATCGGCGCCTCGGCCGACCAGGAGTCGGGCCGGGAGGCAGTCCCGGAGTCGGTCTCGGAGTCGGTCCGGGAGTCGTCGTCGGGCAGTAACGCGGCCGTGAGGCCGAGCCCCGGCCGACCGGCCTGCCGGTTCACGAACTCGATGTCCACGCGGTCCGGCCCCGCGTCCGCCATCCGCCCGTACAGCTCGTGCAGGCGCAGCCGAAGCAGTGTGGCACGCGCGCGTGGCCGCAGTTCCGCGTCGACGGCGACAGGGAGGAGACTCATGGGCCGGAACAGGAGGTGCTCCAGGGTCACCTGGGGGAGGTCGGCGGACCAGACCGGCGTGCCGTCCGCCCCCCGCGGATACGGCGGACGCAGTCGTGCCGGGCGCGCCGCGACCTCCTTGACGCGATCCAGGTCGCGCGGCTCCTCGGAGGCCATGACGACCTGTGCGATCGCCCGCCCGGGCGCTGGGGCGAGCGCGAAGTCGCCCGCGTTGAACCTGGCGAGATACGCGCGTGTGAGGGCCCACCACTCGAGCCGGTAGGCGGGGCCGCGCTGATCGAGCTCGCGCGCGTACATCCGCAGCCCGTGGTCGAGGAACCTGGCGCGAGACGCCCGCGCGATCCGCTTCTCACCGGCGGCGAGGAGGATGTCGTAGGCCATGTCGTGAGCCGTGATCCTGGCCCGCCAGTTGTCCGTACCGGCCCGGTCGAGTGAGATCGACAGCCGTTCGGCGGACCGGCGCACATTCCAGACGTAGACGGTGTCGGGTATCAGCGCGATGCGAGGCCCGGCGGCGAGTACGCGCGCGGTGAAGACGAAGTCCTCGTAGGGGAAGCGTCCTTCGGGAAAGCGGATGCCGTGCTCGCGCAGGAAGTCGGTGCGGTACAGCTTGTTGACGCAGAGCGTGTCGTGGACCAGGCGGGTGCGCTCGGAAGGATGAGGGACCAGGGCGGGCTCCTCGTACAACTCGGACTGCCAGGGAACCTCGCGGCCGGCCGGCAGTTCGCGGCGTACGCACAGGCCCGCCGCGACCTGCGTGTCGCGTCCGACCGCCGCGTCGAGCAGCGCGTTCACCGCGCCGGTCGGCAGTACGTCGTCGCTGTCCAGGAACATCAGGTACGGGGCCGTGGCGGCGTCGATCCCGTCGTTGCGGGGGCTGCCGCAGCCGCCACTGTTGACCTTGCGGCGTACGACCTTCAGGCGCGGTTCGTCCAGGGCGAGGCGGTCGAGCAGGTCCCCGCTGCCGTCCGTCGAGCAGTCGTCCACGGCGATCACCTCACGGACCGCCGGACCCTGCGCGAGGGCCGACCGCACCGCTTCCGTCACGTGTTCTGCGTCGTCGTATCCGATGACGACGACGCAGACTTGTGACTGTTGAGGATGCATAGCGTGCCTGGCTTCCACGGGAGTAATGGTATGCGTTGTATGCGTTGGGGTGATTTGCCGTTCAATGCTTTTCAGGATCCCGTGGGGTAGATGGCGGGAGTCGGATTCCGGTTCCGTTGTCCGCAGAAGGATTCCGGGACCCATTCCCCCTTCAGTCGCCCTCCGGCGTCGCGCCCCTGAGCGCCGCCTCGTTCCGGGCCGCCTCGTCCAGCCGTGCCGTGAGCTGGTCGAGCCGGGCCCGCAGGTCGCGGATCTCGTCCAGGTCGAAGCCCGTCGCGGCGAGGATGCGGCGCGGCACGGCGAGCGCCCGTTCGCGCAGCGCGCCGCCCTCGTCGGTGAGCCGGACGACCACCGACCGCTCGTCCCGGGTGCTCCGCTCGCGCCGTACGAACCCGGCCGCCTCCAGTCGCTTCAGCAGCGGCGAGAGCGTCCCGGAGTCGAGCCGCAGATGCTCGCCCACCTTCTTCACGGGCAACTCGCCGTGCTCCCACAGCACGAGCATGACCAGGTACTGGGGGTAGGTGAGCCCCAGGTCCTTCAGGACGACCCGGTACACACCGCCGAAGGCGCGCGACGCGGCGTTCAGCGAGAAGCAGATCTGCCG
>CAMLJW010000049.1 GCA_946480485.1 uncultured Streptomyces sp.
CAGGCGGTCGTGCTCGTACTCGTAGGGAAAGTCGCGCCACAACGGGTAATCCCGATTCAGGTGGCGGATCGCCTTGAAGGCCAGGGCCTGCAGGCGCCACGGCCGGAAGGCCGCGTGGTCGTAGTGGGCCGGATGCGGGGTGTCATGGCGTTGATCGCGCTGGCCGTCAGCTTCCTCATCCTCACGTTCTTCATCCTGCCCGCGGTCCTTCAGGGCTCGAATCCGCTGGTCGTGGCTGTTGTCGGGGCGAGCGCCATCATGCTGATCGCGCTCTACATGTGCCATGGTCTCTCCGCCCGTACGTCGGTGGCTGTACTCGGCACGCTGCTCTCGCTGCTGCTGATCGGGCTGCTCGGCTCGCAGTTCATCGGCTGGGCCGCGCTCACCGGGAACACGGACGACAACACCGGTTTGATCCACGGCCTGTACCCGACCATCGACATGAGCGGTCTGCTGCTCGCAGGCGTCATCATCGGTTCGCTGGGTGTGCTCGACGATGTGACGGTGACGCAGACATCGGCGGTCTGGGAACTGCACGAGGCCAATCCGACGATGGGCTGGCGCGGGCTGTACCGCGCGGGCATACGAATCGGCCGCGATCACATCGCGTCCGTCGTCAACACACTCGTTTTGGCTTACGCGGGCGCTGCGCTGCCCCTGTTGCTGCTGTTCTCGATCGCGCAGAGCAGCGTGGGGACGGTGGCCAACAGCGAACTGGTCGCCGAGGAGATCGTGCGCACGCTCGTCGGCTCGATCGGCCTGGTCGCCTCGGTCCCGGTCACCACGGCTCTGGCCGCTCTCGTGGTCTCGGCGGATCGCCCGAATCCTCAGACGGCCGCCGTAGAGGCACCGATACGCGGTGGAAGGGGCCACCGCCGCAAGCGCTGAAGCCGGCTTACGCCCTGGCCCGCCACGGCGAAGCGTTACGCCACTGTGGGCGCCGTCACGATGCTTCAACCCGCGCTCTGCTCCTCCGCCAGGATGCGATGCAGAGCCTCGTCGAGACGTGTGTCGAAGCCGGCAAGGGAGCGTTCCTGCCCCAGCGGCACCAGCTTGTCCGTGCGGTCGAGGAACGCAACGAGCGGCACGGCACCGCAGCGGAAGAGCGCTTGGTCGACGCCGACCTGAAGCCGGATCACCACATCACCGAACCCCTCGGAACCGGCGGGCGCGATGTGCACATCTCCGTCCCCGCACGGCCGACCCACCCCATCGACCAGCAATTCCCGCCCGAAGGCCCAGGTGACCGGGGCATCGCCGGGCAGGTGAAAGGTCAGCCGCACGGCATAGGGATCACAGGTCTCGTATCGCAGTTCCACCGGAATACGGAAGGAAAGCTCATCCGAGACGAGGAAGCTCATCATGACCTCTGCCTGCACTACCGACTCGCGCATCGCCTACCCCGTCGTTTGCCGTCGACTGGCCAGGAACCATACCCCTGACACTCCTGGCATCTTGCTGAACGTACACAACAGATCACAAGGAGTGAGTTTTCAGATGCTGATAGAGAGGGCGAACGACCCCAGTAGCCTGCCGATCTCGTCCTGCAACTGCCGTGCCGCGGGAAGCAGTCGGTCGGCCTGGTGGGAGGGCAGGGACATGGCCATCGTTGCGGCCATGGTGCCCGCGGTGATGGGAAGCGCGGCGCAGACCGTGCCCAGCGCGTACTCCTGACGCTCGATCACGGCCTGCATGCGTTGCGCGCCGTCGAGGCGTCGCAGCAGAGTGTGATCGTCACGCACCGTGTACGGAGTGATCGACTGCACGGGATAGCGGTCGAGGTGGTCCCGGCGGGCCTCCTCATCGAGTTGGGACAGCAGGCACTGGCCGATCGCGTGGGCGTGCCCCGTCTCACGGAAGTCGGCCCACTCCTCGACGGCTGGACTGCCCGGCGAGTCGGCGACGCACTGGACCTCGATCTCGCCCTCTCGGTAGACCGCGTAGTACACGGGCACACCGATCGCGTCGCGCCAGCGTGAGAGCGCGTCAAGGACCGTGCTGCGACGTTTCTGCCGGGCGGCGCCGGCTGACAGTCGCTCGGCCGCCTCGCCGAGGAAGAACAGTCCCTTCTCGCGGCGCAGATAGCCCTCGTACGCGAGGGTGCGCAGCAGGTGGTACGCCGTGGGCAATGCGAGCCCGGCCTCGCGGGCCAGCTGCTTGGCAGGCGCCCCGTGCCCATGCCGGGCGACGGATTCCAGAAGGCGCATCGCACGCTGAACGGATCCGATCAGCGTGGTGGAGTGCGGGTCGGTGGAGGGTGTGTGCGGTCCTGCGGGTGCGGTGTCAGTGGCCAAAGGTCACTCCCGAAGCGCGAGGAGGGCTGCCCGTGCGGGGATAACACGGGAGGGAAGGTGCGCCGCTCACGGGGATCAACCCCGCGTCGAGTTCCGGACTTTAACCCTCCGCCACCGCTCGCGGGCCACCTGTCCGGCAAACTTCCCTCCCCCGAGGGAACCATCGATTCCTGTTACCGACGCCGGTTGCCGACCGGTCGGTCGGTCACGCCCCTCACCTGTCACCCCGCCTATCAACTACCAGTCACTCCGTGACGACGAGCTCGACACGAACTTCCGTACGACGTAGATGAGTCCGCCGACCAGCGCCACGAACACCAGCACCTTGAAGAGCAGGCCGATCACGAAGCCGACGACGGTCGCGATCACGCTGCCGAACACCACCAGGGCGATGACCGGAACCGCGACCCACTTCACCCACCACGGCAACCCCGCGAAAATCTCTCGCATCGCAGTTGTTCCTTGTCTCTCGGCCCGTTTCCGACTGCTGACGGGTCTTGACTGTCCTGCCTTGATGTCCTGCCTTGATGTCCTGCCTTGCTGTCCGGCCTTGCTGTCCGGCCTTGCTGTCCGGCCTTCGATGCTAGGCGCGGCAGGGCTGCCGTCGGGCGTCTGGCGCCCTTGTCTTCCCCTGACCGTTCCCCAGGGAACCCTGAGGCGGGACGTCAGCTCTCGGGCGGAGAGAACACCACCAGAACCCGCAGGTCCTCGCTGATGTGGTGGAATGTGTGAGCCACCCCCGCGGGCACGTAGACCACACTGCCGCGCGCCACCTGCGTCGTCTCCATGCCCACGGTGATGGCGGCGCGGCCGCTCACGACGAAGTACACCTCGTCCTGGCGGTGGGGCTGCTGCGGGTCCTGCGTTCCCGCGTCCAGCGCGTAGAGGCCGACCGACATGTTCTTCTCACGCAGAAACTGGAGATACGCGCCATCGTTGGCGGCGCGCTCCGCCTCCAGTTCGTCCAGCCGGAATGCCTTCATCGCCCCTCGTCCACTTTTGGCCAGTGCCCGTAACCGATCTCGTCTGCCACGATCAGACACATGAAGAATTTCGTAGTCAAGACGATCGCCAACGCGGGCGCCCTCGCTGTCGCCGTATGGGTGCTCGACAAGATAACCCTGACCGGTGACAGCATGGGTAGGAAGATCGGCACGCTGCTTCTCGTGGCCCTGATCTTCGGACTGGTGAACTTCCTGGTCAAGCCGGTTGTGAAGGTGCTCACCTTCCCGCTGTTCGTCCTCACGCTCGGCCTGATCACTCTGTTGGTCAACGCCCTGATGCTGTTGCTCACCTCGTGGCTCGCGGACAAGCTCGACCTGAGCTTCCATGTCGAGGGCTTCTGGACCGCCGTCCTGGGCGGTCTGATCATCTCGATCGTCTCCTGGGGGCTGAACGTCATCCTCCCTGACAAGGACTGAGCGACCCTGATGTCCTACCGTGTGTGCTTCGTCTGCACCGGCGACAGGTGCCGCTCCCGATGGCCGCATCCGTCTTCCGCGCCCGTGTGGCGCAGGCAGGGCTCGACGGCGCGGTCGTGTGGGACAGCGCAGGTACCGGCGGCTGGTTTGAGGCGGCCGGCCCGGGGCTTGCTCGCCGCGGTTCAGGAAGTGGAGGAAGAGGCGGCATGACGGATTCCGCCACGGGGCCGGGCGACGGCACGCTCGCGGTGCGTGCCGGGCTGCCCGAACCCGTCGAACACAAGCCGGTCCTCCCGGGGCCGGTCTTTGCCGCCCACTACCACCTGCCGGGCGACCCCACGGGCCCATACGCCTACGGCCGCGACGATAATCCGACCTGGACCCACCTGGAGCGCGCCATCGGCGAGCTGGAGGCGCCGGGCCAGGGCGGCGTCGAGACGCTCGTCTTCGCCTCCGGCATGGCGGCCATCTCGTCGGTCCTCTTCTCTCAACTCCGCGCGGGCGACGCGGTCGTCCTGCCCAGTGACGGCTACCAGGTACTGCCGCTGGTCCGCGAGCAGCTCGAGGCGTACGACATCGAGGTGCGCACCGCGCCGACCGGCGGCGACGCCCAGCTCGGCGTGCTCGACGGCGCGAAGCTGCTGTGGCTCGAGACACCGTCGAACCCGAAGCTCGACGTGTGTGGCATCCGCCGGCTCGCCGAGGCTGCACACTCGCGTGGTTGCCTGGTCGCCGTCGACAACACCCTGGCGACCCCGCTCGGGCAGCGCCCGCTGGAGCTCGGCGCCGACTTCTCCGTGGCCAGCGGCACAAAGCAGCTCACCGGGCACGGGGACATCCTGCTGGGGTACGTCGCCGGCGACGACGCATCGGCGATGGCTTCGGTACGGCGCTGGCGCAAGATCGTCGGTGCGATCCCGGGGCCGATGGAAGCCTGGCTCGCGCACCGTTCGATCGCCACGCTCCAACTGCGCGTCGACCGTCAGAACGCCACCGCGCTGATGCTCGCGGAAGCCCTGCACGACCGGCCCGAGGTGACCGGGATCCGCTATCCGGGGCTGCCCGGCGACCCTTCGCACAAGGTCGCCTCGCAGCAGATGAGGCGCTACGGGTGCGTGGTGTCGTTCACGTTGTCCACCCGGGCCTGTGCCGACCGTTTTCTCGACGCGCTGCGTCTGGTGGACGACGCGACGAGCTTCGGTGGGGTGCGGTCCACGGCCGAGCGGCGCGGCCGCTGGGGAGGGGACTCGGTCCCGGAAGGCTTCATCCGCTTCTCGGTGGGTGCCGAGAATCCCGAGGACCTGGTGGCGGACGTACTGCATGCGCTCAACGCATCGGCGAAGTGACGGCTTCCTGAACGACCGGTCAGTAACCCGTTCCCCGTAGGACGGCCGGTCCGAGCCTCCCCCCTCTTGGCTCGGATCTGGGGTCGGTGACCTTGGGTTCGGCGCCCTGGAACGCGTTGACCTGCTGTTTCATGCGTTTCAGGGCGTTGACGGGGGTGCGGGTTTTTGCGGGTTCGCACTCCCCGGGGGCTCCCCGGACTCCCCCAGGAAACGTTTGAGCGAGCTCCTGGTGGCCTCGTCCGCCGAGAGCAGCCCCTTTCGGGATCTTGAACAGTCGCGGTTCAACGGACCCTCACTCAGGCTGAACAGCTACGTAGTTGGGCGGTTATCCCTTTGTGATTGTGGTCACGCTCGGAGGGCATGATTACAGCCAGGTTGGCTAATTCCAGAACGCTGGCCCGGTGCATATTCAGACACAGCGGGCCACCTCGTTCGGCCATGGGTCATCACTCTGTGTGCGGCACTAAGCGGAAGTTTGACGTCCTTTCTGGCCTCGCCCAAAATGCCATCAGCAAGACGCATCCACCAGATCCACTTAGCGGCCCGGGTGCTCCATAGACATCGACGGTGGCCGCAGCAATAGTCCGGTGCGCCCGCATCGCACCGGAAGTGTAATATCAGTTTCATGGAGCTCGGGGGAGCCCCTACATGGCGATTCACTCCATTCCGGTTATCAGCTACGACGAAATCCTCTCCGGTGAGGTAACTCCCGGATGCATCATGGACACGTTGGTAGCTACCGGATTCTTCTACCTCTCTGATCTTGACCAGGTCATCTCTCCGCTGCTTTTCAAGTCGTTGCAAGACGTCTCGAAAAGCTTCTTCGACTTCCCGACCGAGTCAAAGATGGAGTACTACATCGGTGATTCCGACAATCACCGCGGCTACGTCCCCGTCACGGAGCAGGGTGCGTACGGCGACGAATCCATACGGGTCTACGAAGCCTTCGACATCGGCTACGAGAGCGAGCCGCTGCCGCCGGCACGCAGTCTCGGGTTCGAGCTTGTGGGTCCGAACCGGTACCCCGCCCACATCGACGGCATGGCCAAGACCGCGCAGGCGTACTACGAGGCCAACTTCGGTATCGCCCGCGAGATCCTGCAACTGATCGCACGCGGCGTCGGGGAAGAGAAGGACTACTTCGACCCTTGGATCAAGCGCCCGGCCTCACAATTGCGCCTGATCCACTACTTGCCGAACGACGTCCTGGTGAACAGCGGCGACACGTCCATGGGGGCGCACACCGACTACGAGCTCTTCACATTCATCCACCAGACCTCGCCCGGGTTGCTGGCATACGACCGCGCCTTGAAATCCTGGCGCAGCATGCCCGTCTTCAAAAACACCCTGCTTGTGCTGGCCGGCGACATGCTGCAATTCATCACCGGAGGGAAAGTGAAGTCGCTCCTGCACCGGGTGGTCACGAACGGTGAAGAGCGCTACAGCTTCCCCTTCTTCATGAATCTCGACTTCGAGACCGAGCTGAGCGTCCTGCCGCAATTCGGTAGCAGCGAAGAAAAGATCATCGTGGGACACCACCTACTGGGGCAGCTCTACCGCGATTTTCCGTACATCAAGCAGCGCGTCGATTCCGGAAAGTGGCCCGTCAATTTCGAGATCCCGGACGGCAACGTCTTCGAACAGCTGTGATCCGCCCCGACACCCAGGAGAATTTCTTCATGCAGAGCCTCAGAGGGAAGAGAGTGCTGGTCACCGGCGGTGCGAGCGGAATCGGCCAGGCCACCGTCCGACGGTTCGTCGAAGAGGGCGCGCTCGTCGCGGTCTTCGACCGTGACAAGCGCGCGGTCGACGAAACCGTGGCGGCGATCCCGCAGATCGCCGCGGCGATCACCGTGGACGTCTCGGACGACGTCGCCGTGGCGGAGGCGTTCCAGGAACTGGAAGAGATCTTCCCGCAGTTGGACGTGCTGATCAACAACGCCGGTGTCAGCATCCGGCACGAGAGCTTCCGCAGCATCACGCCCGCCCAGTGGCGCGACGTGATCGACACCAACCTCAACGGGGTCTTCTACGTCGCGAGCGAAGCCGTCCGGCGCATGGACGAAGGCGTGATCGTCAACATGTCCTCGATCAACGGCCTCGCCGCGTTTCCCCACTACGCGGACTACAACGCCTCCAAGGCCGGCATCCTGGCGCTGTCGCGCACGATGGCGGTCGAACTCGCGCCACAGATAAGGGTATTGGCGCTCTGCCCGGGTGCGGTG
This sequence comes from uncultured Streptomyces sp., assembly GCA_946480485.1. The sequence continues at coordinate 7,287 of CAMLJW010000049.1, forward strand.
CTGACGCCCATGCAACGGGCGGAGTACACCGACGAGATGCTCGGTGAGGTCAACGCCAACATCCCCCTGGGCCGCCACGCCGACCCCTCGGAGATCGGCGGCTTCCTCGCCTACCTGGCATCCGACGAAGCACGTTTCATGACCGGTCAGCACTACATCGTCGACGGCGGCGAGACTGCGAGGGCAGCACTGTGACCCGTACCCAGACATCCATGCCGACTGTCGACATCTCCTCGTGGTCGGAGGTGATCCGGCGTTATGCGGTACTCAGCAACCCCTACCGGGAGTTCGAGCGCGCGGCGACGTACGCCGAGGAAGCGCTCTCCTCGCTGGAGCACGACGACATCCGTACCCTGCTCGAATTCAAGCGGAAGGGCGGCCCCGGCGGACGCCTGCTCGTGAGTAACGGCGTGGTCGACCCCAACCTCATGCCCACCACGGAGTCCACGGAGGACATCGAGAACGGAAAGGGCACCTACTACAGCGAATTCACGCTGATCATGCTCGGCAAGCTGTTGGGCGAGCCCTTCAGCTACAGCCAGGAACGCAACGGCGCGATGATCCACAACGTGCGCCCGGCCAAGCGCAACGAGTCCAACATCTCCTCGGACAGCTCGGCCGTCATCCTCGACCTGCACAACGAGAACATCTACCACCCGGTCCAGCCCGACTACCTGATGCTGAGCGGGTTGCGGCGCGACCCGGCCGGCGTCGCCAAGACGCTCGTGATCGGGGCGGACGAAATCCTGCCGCTGCTGAGCGCGGAGGACATCGCCACGCTCGGCGAGTTCCAGTTCCGTACGAGCGTCGACTACAACTTCGGCAACAGCGATGCCGAGCGCGGCAACGGCCCCGCGATCCGCGTGCTGTTCGGCGACCCCGCCTCGCCCATGATCGCGTACGACGACGAGTACATCGCCGGTACGAACCCGCAGGCCCAGGCCGCGCTGGACAGGCTGCGCGTGATCCTGCACGAGAACATGTACGCGGTCGACCTCGGGCCGGGCCAGACTCTGCTGCTCGACAATCTCAAAACCGTCCACGGCAGAACCGCGTTCAAGGCACGCTACGACGGGACCGACCGCTGGCTGCAGCGCCTGTTGGTGTCGCGCGACCTGCGCCGTGGGGAAATGCTGCTCGGCGAGTCACAGCGCACTGTGACGTGGAACTACGAGCCAGGGAAGTTCTATGGATACGTCGACTACCGGTGACCGTGCTGCTCCTCGCGCTCCCACAGCCGAGAAGAAACACGACCGCGTCGCTCTGCTGGCGATATTCGCGATCCCGCTGATCTGGGGCATCGGATTCCCGCTGACGCACAACGCCGTGGCCGTGGTCGACCCCGGTCTGTACGCGTTCGCACGCTCACTGGTGGCGACGATGGCGCTGCTGCCCTTCGCTCTCCCGGTCGCGCTGCGCGCCGGCCGTAAGGCACTCCTCGGCGGGCTCCTGCTCGGCCTGTTCAGCGCGCTCAACATCGTCAGCCAGAGCTATGCGCTGCACTACCTCTCCTCGGCCAGTACAGCGTTCTGCGTGACGATGTGCATCGTCTTCATCCCCTTCGTCTCGGCCGCGCTCGGCCAGGGGTGGCCGTCGAAGGTGGACCTCGCCTCTGTGGTGGTCGGCGTCGTGGGCGCCTTCATCGTGCTCGGCCCGGATCTCGACGACATATCCGTCGGCTATCTGTGGGGCGGGCTCGCCGCCTTCGCCATCGCGATGACCATCTCGATCATCGGAAAGCTGACGTCCGAGCCCGAGTCCGGGCAGGTCGACCGTCTGGCCCTGGGCTTCTTCCAGGTGCTGTTTGGAACCATCGCCCTGTTGTACTTCCCGTTCCAGCGGGACCTCGCGCCACTGACCGACACCAAGGTGTGGATCGCGGTCGTCTTCATGGGGGTCATGTCGACCGCTGTGGCGATCTACCTCCAGACCCGTTTCCAGCGGCGCGTCGGCAGTGCGCGGACCTCGGTGATCTTCAATCTCGACCTCGTGTTCGCGAGCCTGTTCGGGCTCGCCAACCGCGAGGCGCTGAGTCTGTCGCAGATCTTCGGCGGTGCGGTCATCTTCCTCGCGTCGATGCTCGAAAGCCTGCGGGACATGTGGACGAAGGCGAGGTCGAAGCGGGGGCCGGAGCCGATCGGGAGTCCCGGCAGCGAGGCCGCCGTCCAGGAGGACGCGCGCACCCCCGCCCGGTCCGCACCGGACCAGATTCCGTAGACACTCCACCTCGACGAGGCAGGCCTCCTCCATACGCACCCTTCATCTCGTCGGGCCGCCTGATCAGAGCCTTGCGAGCCGTATGGCAAGGGCGCGCCCGCACTGGCGAACTTCCCCGTCGTGGAAGTGCATCAATCGCTGCCGTTCGTGGCCCGGTACCGCAGTCGGCCGCCGTCTTCAACTCTCGCCCTGCCGCCTCGGACAGCATCATCGTCCCCGACCTGCGTGCGGTCCTCGCATAGCGCGGGCGCACGAAGGGTGGCTGTAGGCCGCACCCGGCTGGTTCTGAGCCAGATGTTTCACGTGGAACCAGCCGGGCCACATTTCTCCCATGACCGTCCGACCCGTGGTCAAGCGCACTGCCCGCGCCGTCCTGCTGGACGGCGACGACCTGATCCTGATCAAGCGAACCAAGCCCGGCGTGGATCCCTACTGGCTGACGCCCGGCGGTGGGGTCGAGCCGGAGGACCCGACCGTCGTCGATGCCCTCCATCGTGAAGTACACGAAGAACTGGGCGCCAAGATCACCGACGTGGTGCCCTGCTTCGTCGATACCGTCGAGCACATCGGCGAGGACGGCGGTGCGACCGGAGTGAAGGTGCAGCACTTCTTCGTGTGCCGTCTGGAGTCCATGGACCCGTCGCTACGCCATGGCCCCGAGGTCGACGAGCCGAGCGGCGAGTACGAGATCGTACGCATCCCCTTCACCCGGGTGGGGATCGCCTCCGTGCATCTCGTACCGCTGTCGCTGCGGCACTATCTCGACGGGAACATCGAGGGTGTACGGGCGATGCACGCGCCTGACCTGGGCTGACAACCTCACCCTTCTCTGAGGGCCGGGGATCAGCGCCCGGCCGCGACGAGTTCTTCCACCGAGTCGTGCCGGATCCGTTCCGGCGGGATGCCGATGTCCCTCAGGGCGTGCACACCGCTGCGGATCATGCCGGGCGGGCCCGAGAGATACGCGTCGTACTCGTTCCACGGCCCGTACGCACGTACGGCGTCGGGGAGCTGGAGATGTGCCTGCTGGTCGACGATGGGGCGTACCGCGAGCCAGTGGTGGATCTGCTGGAGCCGCAGCATCGTGTCGATGTCGTACAGGTCGTGATCGGTGCGGGCGCCGTAGAAGACCTCGACCGGGCGCCGCTCGCCGTGCTCGGCGATGTCCTCGACGAGCGCCTTGATGGGAGCTATGCCGGTGCCGCCGCCCAGACAGAGCAGCCCGCTGTCGGTGGTGTGGTCGACGGTCATCGAGCCGGCTGGCGGGCCGAGCCGCACAATGTCGCCAGGCCGGGCGCGGTGCACCAGTGACCTGGAGACCCAGCCCGCCGGAATCGCCTTCACGTGGAAGGACAGCAGCCCGTCGGAGCGTGGTGCCGAGGCAAAGGAGTAATGCCGCCAGACCCTCGGCCACCAAGGGGTTTCCAGGTTTGTGTACTGCCCGGCGAGGAAGGGGTACGGCTGGTCGGGGCGGACCGTGATGACGGCTACGTCCGGGGTTCTCAGTTCGTGCGAGACGACCTCGGCGTACCACCAGGCCGGGGCGCGCAGCTCGTCCGCGGCCGCTGCGTCGATCATGATCTGCGAGATCGTCGTGTACGTCCGGACCCAGGCCGCCTCGGTCTCCTCGTCCCAGACCGCCGAGGCGTACCGGATCAGGGCGCCGATGAGGCACTCGCCGACCGCCGGGTAGTGCTCAGGCCGGGTGCCGTATTTGCGGTGCCCGCGGCCGAGGTTCTCCAGATACGCGACCAGGATGTCGGTGTTGTCGATGTGCTCGGCCGCGGTCAGCAGCGCCTTGAGTAGCCGGTCCCGCTGGCTGTCCATCGCAGCGGGGAACAACGATCGCAGGTCAGGGTGGCGCACGAAGAGCAGCGCGTAGAAGTACGAGGTGACCTTGTCGGCGATCGGTCCTACCTCGGCCATGGTACGGCGGATGAGGGCGGCGTCGGGGGATGCGTCCTGGGCGGAGGCCGGGGCGGACCACTGCTCGGGGACGCGGGGGGCGGTGGCCGGGGGGGCAGTGAGGCTCTCGCCGTGATTCCGGTGGCCGGGCCGCTGACGGGAGCCCCCGTGCGGGGACACGGGGGCGAGGTCCCGTCGTCCGGGTTCGTGGGCGGGCCCCGGTTCAGGGTGAGCGTCTGCGGGACTCGCGTGGTCATGGCCGGGGGCGACGGGGACCAACGCGAGGTGCACACCCCCGGACCGGCGGACCTCGGTGGGGTCGGCATCGGCCGGACGGCCGTCGGTGGGGCCGACATCGGTGCGGCCTGCGTCGGACGAGCCGCCGTCGGTGGTGGGGGCATCGACCGGAGCGGCCTCAGCGGCCGGAGATATTCGCTTCTGCGCGGCCTCGTCGCCGACCGCTGGCCGGCCCATGGGGCGCACGGCGGCCAGGCGGCGGCCCTCGGTCGTCTTCCGCTCGCTGCCCGCGGGCGGCTCCGGTCTCCTGCGCGGCGTGAACCAACCGCCCTCGCCGCTGCCCCCCGAAGGGCCGTTGTCGGCCGACGTGGTGGGAGCGTCCATGGTGTGCCTCGCCTCGAACATCTTTCGGTCGGTCTGCGCACTTCCTGGGTCGGTCGGAAGATGCCCGCCTTACCCGCAGACGGTTTACTTTCCCCGTTCCATCCCGTCGGCCAATGCGGCCACATTCAACCTCGTAATCCCGCAGCCTACGGACAAGTAACAAGAGAATGTGACATTGGCCGCACTGCCGTCATAGCAGCATCGCACCCCTCGTCAACGCAGTGACCGCATAACAGAGAATGAGAGTTTTCGCTCCCTCTATCCCGTTAGGCTGCTTTGCTCTGCGTTCGTCCCCACGGTGGCTGCGTACATCGCGTGCGCACAGCACTGTGGACACGAACCGCAGTCGACCATACCGGCCACTGTCCGCCACACAAGTCCCCCTTCCGTGCCGCAGAAATCAGAGGGGCCGGATCATGAATTCCTTCGATTACCGGCGCGCCTGACCAGTTCATAGGCATCGGACGGATCCCGTCCGATGTAGGAGCGGGTTACGAGACCCGCGAGAGGGCGGTCCGCATTGGCCGGGACGGATCGGGAATCGCCATGAACAGGTCGTTGTCCGACATTGAGGCCCCATATGCAATACAGTCCCCGCTCCACCCCAAACTCCGCACAAAGCCCGTCGGCGATCCGCACCTTGGCCTCGGCGCTCAGAATCCCCGCCGGGTCCACCGGCTCCGTGAACGGCACGGCCGGGTTTACGCGTCACGCGAGAGCGTTCTGTTTCACGTGAAACAGAACGCTTCTCACCATGCCGGGCCGCTGGTCGTCGTTCAGTACGCTTACCGAGGCTGGGCTACCGGATCCCGCGCCACCCGTCGGGGTCCACCCCACCCGGCACCGGGGCCCCCTCGTCGTACGGCTGCCGCGTGAACACGAACGACCCGAGATCCAGGTGACTCACCGACCCGTCGGGACGCCGTACAGCCCGCAGAATCTCGCCCGCGTAGTACCCGTCGAGTCCCGTCCACGATCCGTCGCCGTTCACCCGGAAGCGCGAGCGCCGGCCGTGGCCCGACAGGGGCCCGAGCGAGACATCCCCGTCAGCTGCGAGACGCAGCGCGACGGCCTGCGTCCCCCAGTACCACGGGCCCGCCAACTCCAATACCAATGAGTCAACTTCGGGCAGCGGCCGCCACGGCTCGGGAATCCGGGGCTCGGCCTCGGCGACGATGCGTACGAGATCCGCGGCGACCGTCGTCACCAGCGGGCCAGAGGTGCAATTGGTGAGCACGACGGCGGCCAGACCGTCCTCGACACTGATCACGACACTTGCCAGGAAGCCCGGAAGGGACCCCGAGTGGCCGACCAGAGTCCGTCCGTCCCGATGCTGAATCTGCATGCCAAGGCCATATGCCGTGCCGTCCGCCACCTCCTCGGCTTCGGCCGGCGCGGCAGGCGTACGCATCTCCAGCAGGGACTCCACACCCAGCACGCGATCGTCCCCCTGGGCCAGGAAGGCGGCGAAGCGCGCCAAATCCCCTGCCGTCGACCAGAGCTGGCCGGCAGGCGCCATCCGCCCCAGATCCTCGGACGGCTCCGGCAACATCACGTCCGCCCAGGGATGCACAGCCCAGCCGCCCGCGTGCGGCGCCTGAGGCAGCCCGCTCGTACGGCGCAGCCCAAGCGGCTCGAGTACTTCACGCCGCAGAACCTCCTCCCACGACGCGCCCCTCAGCTCCTCGACCAGCGCACCCAGCAACGTATAGCCGGGGTTCGAGTAATGATGCCGCCGTCCAACCGGGTGCCTGTGCGGCTGCTCACCCAACACATCGGCAAGCTCGGGGCGCAGGGACCCAGGAGTACGCTCCCACCAAGGCGCAGGCGACTCGGCCGCCAACCCGCCCGTGTGCGCGAGCAGTTCAGCGATGGCCGCCTCCCCCGCCCCGGTACCCGGCAGATGCTTCTCCAGCGGATCATCGAGGTCCAGCACCCCTTCATCCCGCAACCGCAGCACCAGCACCGCTGTGAACGTCTTGGTGATCGACCCAATCCGATACTGCACATGCTCGTCCGGCCCATGCCCGTTCACCGAGGTACGTGCCCCGTGCCACACCGCCTTCCCATCCCGAACAACCGCCGCAACCAGCGACGGCGCCCTCCCCTCGGCCTGAGCGATGGCAATACGGTGCAACAGGGCCCGGCGCGTGCCGGGCAGCAGCTCTTCCCGAAGTGTCGTCATCAGCACAGTTCACATGTCTCGACACCCGCAGTCGAGCCCATTTTGTCTCCGGAACCGACCGGCGATTCGCTATGATCGCCCGCCGGTCGACGCCGGAACAGGAGAGGTGTCCCGTTCCGAACCCGACCGCAAGGGACAGGAATCAGGTCTGCGCCATGTCGACGAAGCGCGAATAGTGCCCCTGGAAGGCCACCGTGATCGTCGCCGTGGGACCGTTACGGTGCTTGCCCACGATGATGTCCGCCTCGCCCGCGCGCGGGGACTCCTTCTCGTACGCATCCTCACGGTGCAGCAAGATCACCATGTCCGCGTCCTGCTCGATCGAACCCGATTCACGCAGGTCGGACACCATCGGTTTCTTGTCCGTACGCTGCTCGGGCCCACGGTTCAGCTGCGACAGCGCGATCACCGGAAGCTCCAACTCCTTGGCGAGCAGCTTCAGGTTTCGCGACATGTCCGAAACCTCCTGCTGTCGACTCTCGGCCCGCTTGGAACCGCCCGACTGCATCAGCTGCAGATAGTCGATCACCACAAGCTTCAGGTCACTACGCTGCTTGAGGCGACGGCACTTGGCGCGAATCTCCATCATCGACAGATTCGGTGAGTCGTCGATGTAAAGCGGGGCGGCCGAGACGTCCGGCATCCGGCGCGCGAGTCGCGTCCAGTCCTCGTCGGTCATCGTGCCCGAACGCATGTGATGCAGCGCCACACGCGCCTCCGCCGACAGCAGACGCATCGCGATCTCGTTGCGGCCCATTTCGAGCGAAAAGATCACACTCGGCATGTTGTGCTTGATCGAGCAGGTCCGTGCGAAGTCGAGCGCCAGCGTCGACTTACCCATGGCGGGGCGGGCCGCGATGATGATCATCTGGCCGGGGTGCAGACCGTTGGTGAGCTGGTCGAGATCGGTGAAGCCGGTCGGCACACCGGTCATCTCCCCCGACCGCGAACCGATCGCCTCGATCTCGTCGAGCGCTCCCTCCATGATGTCGCCCAGCGGCAGATAGTCCTCCGTGGTGCGCTGCTCGGTGACGGCGTAGATCTCGGCCTGTGCGCTGTTGACGATCTCATCCACGTCGCCGTCAGCCGCGTATCCCATCTGCGTGATCCGCGTGCCGGCCTCGACCAGTCGGCGCAGCACTGCGCGCTCATGAACGATCTCCGCGTAATACTCGGCGTTCGCCGCCGTCGGGACCGTCTGCACCAGGCCGTGCAGATACGGCGCGCCACCCACCTTGGTGATCTCGCCGCGCTTGGTCAGTTCGGCGGCGACGGTGATCGGGTCGGCCGGCTCGCCCTTCGCATAAAGATCGAGGACCGCGCTGTAGATGGTCTCGTGCGCGGGCCGGTAGAAGTCGTGGCCCTTGAGTACCTCGACGACATCGGCGATGGCGTCCTTGGACAACAGCATGCCGCCGAGGACGGACTGCTCTGCGTCCAGATCCTGGGGTGGCACGCGCTCGAAGGAGGGACCTCCGCCATCCCAGGCGCCGTTGTCCCGCCCGCGATCGTGCTGCTCGTCGCGACCACGGCCACCGTCGCGGCGCTGACGGGAGGCAGGCAGACGATCACTGGGACCGCTGTCGGCCCACGGGTCGTCCAAAGGCTCGGAAATACTCACCGGGCCACCTCCTCCCGTCCGCCGCGCGGACCTCGCCGTGCCCCTCATTCCTACGGCACGACACTGACAAATAAGAGGCCCAGCTCCGGTTCTGACGCAGTCGGTTTTGCGTGGTTTCCGAGGACGGAGGAGGGAACGGGCGCCGCACCACGGTAGGCCTGCGGGCAGCGTCAGCCAATCTGGTTATCCACAGGGCATGTGGACGACGGCCCCGATGCTGTGGAGAACTCCGTCAAACCTGTGCACGACCCGGTGGACAGGCATGTGAACAAGCCCTCGACTCCTTTTCCTCACCCACCCTGACCTGCCCTTTTCCCATCCACTGGTTGTGCAGAAGAAAAAGTTCTCCGGCTGACCCAAGATCGCCGCGAAGAAGCCGCGGCGGTACGTTCCCCAAAAAAATTTGTAAGGGGTGAACGACGGTTGTATCCATTACCTGTGGAAGATTAGATTGATGGCCATGTCACAGGCTCCGGCGGCATCCAAGGCCGCCCGGCGCGGGCACGACAGAGAGATCGTCGCGCTCGCCGTCCCGGCCTTCGGCGCACTGGTCGCCGAGCCTCTCTTCGTCATGGCCGACAGCGCCATCATCGGCCATCTCGGCACCGCCCAACTCGCCGGTCTCGGTATCGCCTCGGCCCTCCTCACCACGGCCGTCAGCGTCTTCGTCTTCCTCGCGTACGCCACCACGGCCGCCGTCGCCCGCCGCGTGGGCGCAGGCGATCTACAGGCCGCCATCCGTCAGGGCGTGGACGGCGTCTGGCTCGCGCTCCTGTTCGGGGCCGCAGTCGTCGCCATCGTCGTACCTTCGGCCTCCGCCCTGGTGGAACTCTTCGGCGCCTCGGATACCGCAGCTCCCTACGCCACCACGTATCTGCGCATCTCGGCGCTCGGCATCCCCGCGATGCTCGTCCTGCTCGCCGCCACCGGTGTCCTGCGTGGGCTACAGGACACCAGGACACCGCTCTACGTCGCCGTCGCAGGCTTTCTCGCCAACGCCGCCCTCAACGCGATCCTCGTCTATGGCGCCGACCTGGGCATCGCCGGCTCAGCCTGGGGCACTGTCATCGCCCAGTGCGCCATGGCCGCGGTGTATCTGGGCGTCGTCGTACGCGGAGCTCTGAAGCACGGCGCCTCGCTGCGGCCGGACGTCGCCGGGGTACGCGCCTTTGTCCGGGCGGGGGCGCCCTTGCTGGTCCGTACACTCTCGCTACGGGCCATCCTGATGATCGCCACCGCTGTGGCTGCGGGGCTTGGGGACGCAGACACCGCAGCGCATCAGATCATCCTGGGGCTGTGGAGCCTGCTCGCCTTCGCCCTGGACGCAATCGCCATCGCCGGTCAGGCGATCATCGGGCGCTACCTCGGCGCGAACGACGCCCAGGGGGCCCGCGACGTATGCCGCCGCATGGTGGCGTGGGGCGTCACGGTCGGAGTCGTGCTCGGTCTGCTGGTCACCGTCACCCGCCCACTCTTCCTTCCGCTCTTCACCAGTGACTCGGTCGTCAAGGACACGGCGCTGCCGGCTCTTGTCATGGTGGCCGCTTCCCAGCCGATCTGCGGCATCGTCTTCGTACTCGATGGAGTCCTGATGGGCGCCGGGGACGGCTCTTACCTCGCACGGGCGATGCTCGTGACGCTTGCCGTCTTCACGCCCGCCGCCCTGCTCGTACCGGCTCTCGGCGGCGGCCTGACCGCGCTATGGGGAGCGATGACCCTGATGATGGCGATGCGGATGCTGACCTTGTGGCTGCGCTGCCGCTCGGGTCGCTGGATCGTCACGGGCGCCACACGTTGAGCCGACACCCTCTGCGTCAGGGGACCGGACCGAACCTCGGGTTCGCTCCGTTTCACGTGAAACAGTGAAAGCAAGTGGAGAGCAAGCTTGTGGGGGCCGCACCCAACGGGCGCGGCCCCCACAACACTGCTTCAGCGAGCGCAGCGATTACGCCGCGATGACCTCGATGTTGACCTTGGCGGCAACCTCGGGGTGCAGACGCACGGATGTCTCGTGGGCGCCCAGCGTCTTGATCGGTGCGCCCAGTTCGATGCGGCGCCTATCGACCTCGGGGCCACCGGAGGCCTTGATCGCCGAGGCGATGTCGGCCGGGGTAACGGAACCGAAGAGTCGACCGGCGTCGCCGGAGCGGACGGCCAAGCGGACCTGGACGCCTTCGAGGCGGGCCTTGATCTCGTTGGCCTGCTCGATTGTCTGGATCTCGTGGATCTTGCGAGCACGACGAATCTGCTCGACGTCCTTCTCGCCACCCTTGGTCCAGCGGATCGCAAAGTTCCGCGGGATCAGGTAGTTGCGAGCGTAACCGTCCTTGACATCGACGACATCGCCCGCGGCACCGAGG
>CAMLJW010000050.1 GCA_946480485.1 uncultured Streptomyces sp.
GCCCGGCCGCCGCGGGTCGTCCGGGGCGCCTCGACCCCGGCCGGCGTGCGGCGGGGCGGCCGCAGTGCGGCGTCGGCGGATGTCTGCGCCTGCGGTTCCCCCCGGGTCCGGCCATGCGGGTGCTTCTCGGGCCGGCCCCGGGGATACGTCTCGTACGTGGGCCGGTGCGTGTGCACGAGGCCATACCGATGCTCGGCGGGGTACGGGGTGTAGCTCCCGTACACCGGGCCGTACGTCTCGTACTGCGAAGTGCTCACGACGACACGCTCCAGAAGTCCGGATCGGGCGAGCCGAAACCTACTGGAGGCTCGTCGCTCTCCAAAGCAACACGACTACGTTGTGTCGCTGCCCTGCCCTGGGGTGTAAGGCCGTGAGCGTTATGCGTCAGTAATCGAAGGCGCGGGCCGTGTTCGACGCGATCGCCGTCGCCAGGGCGTCCTCGTCAAGGCCCCGCACGGCGGCCATGGCGCGGACCGTGACCGGAATGAGATACGGGGCATTGGGCCGTCCGCGGTACGGCGCGGGGGTCAGGAAAGGCGCGTCCGTCTCGACGAGAACGAGTTCGAGGGGCGCCACCGCGAGGGCGTCGCGCAGCGGCTGGGCGTTCTTGAAGGTCATGTTCCCGGCGAAGGACATGAAGTAGCCGGCGCGGGCGCAGACTTCGGCCATGGCCGCGTCACCGGAGTAGCAGTGGAAGACGGTGCGTTCGGGGGCACCCTCCTCCTTGAGCACGCGCAGCACGTCGGCGTGGGCGTCCCGGTCGTGGATGACCAGGGTCTTGCCGTGCCGCTTGGCGATCTCGATATGGGCGCGGAAGGACCGTTCCTGGGCGGCCTTGCCCTCGGGGCCGGTGCGGAAGTAGTCGAGGCCGGTCTCGCCGACACCCTTGACCCAGGGGAGGGCGGCGAGCCGGTCGATCTCGGCTAGCGCCTCATCCAGCGCACCCTCTCCGCCGGGCTCACGGGCGCCCTGCCGCACCCAGCCGTCGGGGTCGCCCAGGACGATCCGGGGCGCTTCGTTGGGGTGCAGCGCGACGGTCGCGTGGACGGCGGCGTACCGCGCGGCCGTCTTGGCCGCCCACCGCGAACCGTTCAGATCGCAGCCGACCTGCACGACCGTCGTCACACCGACCGACGCGGCCTTCGCGAGACCCTCCTCGACCGTGCCGGACTGCATGTCGAGGTGGGTGTGCGAGTCGGCGACGGGCACGCGGAGGGGGTCGGGCAGGGGCGGGGCTTCGGCGTCGGGAGGCATGCTCCGATCCTACGAAGGGGACATCCCGGCCCTGCCGCCCGCCCCGCGCCCGGCAGGACGGGTGGCAGCCGGGTCAGCTCGCCTTGCGGTGGTGGAAGGGGTGCAGCAGATCGGAGAGGTGCCAGTGGTGGTGCTCCTTGTGCGCCTGCTGCGGCTCCGCCTCCGCCTTCGGGAGGGAGTCGTCCAGGGGGCGGCGCTGGTGCATGGAGTTCAGGACGGAGGACACCTGGCCGGCGCGCATGATGCGCACCACGTGGCCGTCGCAGTTCAGGCAGGTGGGTTGGCTGAGCGGCGACGGCACGATTCGGCCGTCCGCCACGTACATCACGAACTCGCGGCCCTCGGCGTCGACGTGGTGCTCGATCTCGTACGACTGTTCCCAGCCGTGCCCGCACCGCATGCAGGCGAAGGAATACGACTCGTGAACGACGTCCGTGGCCGCAGCGCTGCGGTGCCCGGTCTGCCCGGCGCTCTCACTCATGCCAGCTCCTCAGTCCGCTGGACAAACGCCTCCGGGGAGCGGAGGCGAGGGACGGGTGCGTCCCTGTCGAACCAGTGGACTCTTCTTCCGGCGCGCGTGCATGAGACCTGTCGACTATTGGCGCCGTCTTGGCGGTTCCTTGCCCCGCGCCCCTGACGGCAGGCCCTGGTTTTACCTTTCCCCGAAGTCCTTTGCCCTCCCATGGGCTGCCCTGCCTGTGCGAGCTCCGTGGCTGCCCTCCTGTGGGCGCTCCTTGGTTGCCCTTCCCCACGGGGCTTCCCCCTGTCGGGCGGTGCGAGCGGCTGGGGCAGTGCGAGCGGCGTTCTTCGCGGCGACCACCGCGTCGAAGACCTCGCGCTTGGGCAGCCCCGCTTCGGCGGCGACTGCGGCGATCGCCTCCTTGCGCCGCTCCCCCGCCTCTTCTCGCACCCGTACCCGGCGCACCAGCTCATCGGCGTCCAGTTCCTCGGCGCCCTTCTCGGGCGCCCCCTCCACGACGACGGTGATCTCACCGCGTACGCCCTCGGCGGCCCAGGCCGCGAGCTCCGCCAGCGGGCCGCGCCTGACCTCCTCGTACGTCTTGGTCAGCTCACGGCACACGGCAGCCCGGCGGTCCTCGCCGAACACCTCCGCCATCGCGGCGAGCGTGTCGTCGAGCCGGTGCGGCGCCTCGAAGTACACAAGTGTGCGCCGCTCCCCGGCCACCTCGCACAGCCGTGACCTGCGCTCGCCGGCCTTCCTGGGCAGGAACCCCTCGAAACAGAACCGGTCGACGGGCAGCCCGGACAGGGCGAGCGCCGTGAGCACGGCGGACGGGCCGGGTACGGCGGTCACGCGGATGTCCTTGTCCACGGCGGCCGCGACGAGCCGGTAGCCGGGGTCTGACACGGACGGCATCCCCGCGTCGGTCACGAGCAGCACACGCGCCCCGCCTGCCAGCGCCTCGACGAGCTCGGGCGTCCGGGCCGACTCGTTCCCCTCGAAGTACGACACGACGCGCCCGGTGGGCTGCACGCCCAGGGCCTGGGTCAGCCGCCGCAACCGCCGGGTGTCCTCGGCGGCGATCACATCGGCCCCCGCCAACTCCTCGCCCAGCCGGGGCGGCGCGTCCGCGATGTCCCCAATGGGAGTGCCTGCGAGTACAAGGGTTCCTGTCACGGTTCCATCCTCGCAGGGCCCATACACGGGACTCCCACAGCAGGGTTCCCTACGATGGCGCGGTGACCAGTACCGCGTCCTCCACGGACATCCGGCAGCGACAGGGCGTCGAAGAGTGGCAGCCGTCGTGGCAGCAGCGGCTGCGCAGGTTCGGCTACGCAGGCCCGCCGAGGAGCGACGTCCGTGACCGCCTGGTGCCCCCGTACGTCGAGCCCAGCCCGCGTCTGTGGGCCGTGGTCGGGCTGTCGAAGCCGGCCGCCGCCCGCGTGGTGCGCTGGTCGGCGTGGGGCGGCCCGCTGCTGGTGACGCTGCTGGCGGGCATGATGCGGTTCTGGAACCTGGGCAGCCCGAAGGCGGTGATATTCGACGAGACGTACTACGCCAAGGACGCCTGGGCGCTGATCCACCGCGGGTACGAGGTCAACTGGGCCAAGGAGGCCAACGACCTGATCCTGCGGAGCGACGGCCATGTCCCGATTCCGTCGCAGGCCGCGTACGTCGTCCATCCGCCGGTCGGGAAGTACGTCATCGGGCTCGGCGAGTGGATGTTCGGGTTCAACCCCTTCGGCTGGCGGTTCATGACGGCCCTGCTCGGCACGCTCTCGGTGCTGATGCTGTGCCGGATCGGCCGCCGTCTGTTCCGCTCGACCTTCCTCGGCTGTCTCGCGGGCGCGCTGATGGCCGTCGACGGGCTGCACTTCGTGATGAGCCGCACCGCGCTGCTCGACCAGCTGCTGATGTTCTTCGTCCTCGCGGCCTTCGGCTGCCTGGTCATCGACCGGGACAAGGCCCGCGGGCGCCTCGCGGCCGCGCTGGCGCCAAACGCCGACGGACTGGTGCGCCCGGACGCGCACATCGCCGAGACGACCCTCATGGGCCGGCGTCCCTGGCGCTGGACGGCCGGCCTGCTGCTCGGGCTCGCCATCGGGACCAAGTGGAGCGGTCTCTACGTCCTGGCCGCGTTCTGCGTGATGGCGGTGCTGTGGGACGTGGGCTCCCGCAGGGTCGCGGGCGCTCGGCGGCCGTATCTGGCCGTGGCCAAGCACGACCTGGGCTGGGCGTTCCTGTCGACCGTGCCGGTCGCGATCGCCACGTACATCGTCTCCTGGATCCGCTGGATCCTCTCGCCCACCGACGGCACCGGCGGCTACTTCCGCGACTGGGCGGCGACCGCCGGCAAGGGCGGCGACTGGACATGGCTGTTCCCCGACTGGTGGCGCAGCCTGTGGCACTACCAGCGCCAGGTGTACGAATTCCACGTCGGTCTCGACGCGCCGCACACGTACCGGTCGAACCCGTGGAGCTGGATCGTCGTCGGCCGCCCCGTCTCGTACTTCTACGAGGACCCGGTGCCCGGCAAGGACGGCTGCCCCGCCGACGCGGGCGAGAAGTGCGCCCGCGAGGTCCTGGCCCTGGGCACGCCCCTCCTCTGGTGGGCCGCCACCTTCGCGGTCCTGTACGTGCTGTGGCGCTGGTTCTTCCGCCGCGACTGGCGCGCGGGCGCGATCGCCTGCGGCATCGCGGCCGGCTACCTCCCCTGGTTTCTCTACCAGGAGCGCACGATCTTCTTCTTCTACGCCATCATCTTCCTGCCCTTCCTGTGCCTGGCCGTGGCGATGATGATCGGCTCGATCCTCGGCCCACCCGGTTCGACGGAACGCCGCCGCGTCGCGGGCGCGGCCTTCGCGGGCGTCCTCGTCCTGCTGATCGCCTGGAACTTCATCTACTTCTGGCCGCTGTACACGGGCACGGCGATCCCGATCGACAGCTGGCGGGCGCGGATGTGGCTGGATACGTGGGTCTAACATCGAGGAACGACCACATCCGTCACTCCTTCCACATACAGTGCGAGGCACAACACCTTTCTGAGCGTGCAGAAGGTTCGCGGGAGGGAAAGCTCGATGCGCAAGGGGGCAAAAGCCGCCATAGTCGGTGGGGTGTTCGCCGTCATGGTGGGGGGCGCCGGGTACGGGGCTTACAACATCGTTTCGGCGGTCACGGGCGAAGGCTCGGCCGGGCCGACGCCGGTGATGACCGGTCCGCCGTCGGGCGCGGAGGTCGAGGAGACCACCGAGAATTTCTTCGCGGCCTGGGAGAAGGGTCAGGCGGCCAAGGCCGCCACGTACACGAACGACGCGGCGACGGCCGAGGCGCTGCTCGCCGGCTACCGCGACGAGGCACACCTCACGCAGGTGAAGATCACGCCGGGCACGCCGTCCGGCAGGACCGTCCCGTTCTCGGTCTCGGCCACGGTGTCGTACGGGGGGACGGCCAAGCCATTCTCGTACGACAGTGAGCTGACCGTCGTGCGCGGGCAGACCACGGGACGCGCGCTGGTCGACTGGAGGGCGTCCGTCGTGCACCCGGACCTGGAGAAGGGCGACACCCTGTTCACGGGTGAGGCGAAGAGCCCGCCGATCGAGGCGGTGGACCGCGACGGGGTCGTGCTGACCCGGGCGAAGTACCCGTCGCTCGTCCCGGTCCTGGACCAGCTGCGGGAGAAGTACGGCGACACCGCGGGCGGAACACCGGGCATCGAGCTGGCGGTCCGGCGAGCGGACGAGAACGCGGGCGACAAGACGCTCGTCACGCTCGCCGACGGCGAGCCGGGCAGGCTGCGGACGACGCTCAGTGCGGGCGCGCAGGCGGCCGCGGAAAACGCGGTCAAGCAGCACCCCGAGTCATCGGTGGTCGCGGTGAAGCCGAGCACCGGGGAGGTGCTGGCGGTCGCCAACAACCGCGCCGACGAGTTCAACGCAGCGTTCCTGGGCAAGCTCGCCCCCGGCTCCACGATGAAGATCATCTCCGCGGCGACGCTGATCGACAACGGCATCACGACAGCGACCGGGCCCGCTCCCTGCCCGCCCGACGCGGTCTGGCAGAGCCAGACGTTCAAGAACCTGCAGGGCATGACGCCCAACGCGAACGCGACCCTCTCGGAGAGCTTCGCGCGCTCGTGCAACACGGCGTTCGTGAAGTACGCGGACGAGGTGCGGGTCGACTCTCTGACGAAGGAGGCCGAGGAGCACTTCGGCCTCGGCCGGAACAACTGGAAGACCGGCATCGCGTCCTTCGACGGCTCCGTCCCGGCCTCCGGCGGCCCCGACACGGCGGCCAACATGCTCGGCCAGGGCCAGGTCCAGATGAGCCCGCTCACTATGGCGTCGGTCACCGCGACCGCCATGACGGGCACCTTCCGGCAGCCGGTGATCGTGCCGCAGGACCTCGACGACCGTGAACTGGCCACCGCGCGGGGCCTGTCCGCCGATACGGTCGCTCAGCTGCGCCAGATGATGAACCGCACCGCCGTCAGCGGCACCGCGGCCGAGGCGATGTCCAACCTCGACGGCAGCATCGGCGCGAAGACCGGTTCGGCGGAGGTCGACGGCCAGGCGAAGTCCAACAGCTGGTTCACCGGCTACCGCGATGACATCGCCGCCGCGGCCATGACCCAGGAGGGCGGCCACGGCGGTGACGCGGCGGGACCGATCGTCGCGGCGGTTTTGCAGGCGGGTGGCTGAAAAGGACAGCGACGGGCCGAGAAGGGCGAACGGGGTCACGTTCCAAGGGGTCACTTTCCAAAAGGGGTCACTTTCCAAGGGGACGACCGCCTGACAGAGGCACAAGGCCGAACCCACCCTCAGGGGGTGGGCCTCTAAGGTGGTGGCTCTCATGCTCGTAGCGGAGCGTGGGAGTACCGGGAAAGCAGCGAAGGAACGGGAGCCGTGGGCAAGAGGAAAAGCGCCACCGAGCGCGGCAGGACCAGGCCCGCCGTCATGGGCGGAGTGATCGTGGTCGTCGTCGGCGGCATGGGATTCGGCGTCCACAGCCTGTACGGCGGCGGCGGCGCGGCGGCCGACGACAACGACACCGCGACGGCCTCAAACGCCGAAGCCGTGAAGACCGGCCCGTTGTCGGCGGCCGAGGTCCGCACCGCGGCCACGACGTTTCTCACGGCCTGGCAGAGCGGCGACGTCACACGGGCCGCGGCAGCCACGAACGACACGGCGGCGGCCCGCACCCTGCTGACCGGGTACGGCAAAGACGCGCACATCAAGGACGTGATGCTCAAGGCGGGGACACGGTCCGGCGCCAAGATGCCGTTCTCCGTCAAGGGCACGGTCTCCTACCAGGGCAAGAGCAAGGCCCTCGGCTACGACTCCCAGCTCACCGTCGTCCGCCGGGCCGAGGACGGGAAGCCGCTGGTCGACTGGCACTCCTCCGTCGTGCACCCGGACCTGGAGGACGGCGACCGGCTGGTCACCGGGGAGGCCGGCACACCGCCGGTCAGGGCACTCGACCGGGACGGCGGCGCGCTGACCACGGCCAAGTACCCGTCCCTCGGTACCGTGCTGGACGGGCTGCGGGCCAAGTACGGCAAGAAGGCGGGCGGCACGGCCCGCATCGAGCTGCGGCTGATCCGCAAGGGCTCCACGGACTCGGACGAATCGGACGACTCGGCCGCGAAGACCGAGACCGAGACCGACCCGAAGAACCCCGGCAGGACGCTGCTGGCGCTGAGCGAGGGAACCCCGGGCACGGTGCGTACGACCCTCAGCCCGAGCCTCCAGGCCACCGCCGAGGAACAGGTGGCCGGGAGGTCCAGGGCGTCGGTGGTCGTGCTGAAGCCGTCCACCGGCGAGATCCTTGCCGTCGCGAACTCCGGCCATGGTTTCAACACCGCCTTCCAGGGATCCCTGGCCCCCGGCTCGACGATGAAGATAGTGACGGCGTCGCTGCTCATAGAGAAGGGGCTGGCGTCGGCGGACAAGGGACACCCGTGCCCGAAGTACTCGACGTACGGCGGCTGGAAGTTCCAGAACGACGACAAGTTCAAGATCAAGAACGGCACGTTCAAGGCCAGTTTCGCTCGGTCCTGCAACACGGCCTTCATCAGCCAGGCGAAGAAACTGAGCGACGACGACCTGACGAAGCAGGCCCGGGAGGTGTTCGGGCTCGGCCGGAACGACTGGTCCATAGGGGTGTCGAGCTTCGATGGCTCGGTGCCGGTGCAGTCGGGGGCCCAGATGGCGGCCTCACTGATCGGCCAGGGCGGGGTCCGGATGAACCCGCTGAACATGGCGTCGGTCGTCGCGACAGCGAAGACCGGCACCTTCCACCAGCCGTACCTGGTGTCCCCGGAGGTCGACAACCGCACGCCGGCGAAGGCGTCCCGGTCGCTTTCCTCCGAGGCCCGGTCGCAGTTGCGCGAGCTGCTGCAGTACACGGCCGCGGCGGGTACGGCGGCTGAGGCGATGGCCGGCCTCGGCCCCGACTTCGGCGCCAAAACCGGCTCCGCGGAGGTCGGCGGCCAGAAGAAGCCCAACGGCTGGTTCACGGCGTGGAGGGGCGACCTGGCGGCGGCGGGCGTCGTGCAGCAGGGCGGGCACGGCGGGGATACGGCGGGCCCGATCGTGGCGGCGCTGCTGAAGGCGGGCAGCTGACGCGCCGCAGACGGTAACTCCTGCAACTCCTTCGCAGGCCCGTGCATCCCACCGCTACGGTGCTGTCGATGACCGCACGGGGTACGCGATCGGCGGCGTACCGCACTTCGGGCACCGCACCCGCACCCGGCTGTTCCAGCTACCTGCCTCCGTGAAGGGGCGGTCGTGGCGGGACGTCAGCTGGGTACATCGGCGAGGAGCTAGAGCCGGACCTCTTCGTGTGCCACACCTGCGACAACCCGCCGTGCTGCAATCCGGGTCACTTCTTCATAGGGGACGCCCTCGACAACAACCGCGACAAGGCAGCGCTTGAGTCGGGGGCTTCTCGGCTGGGGCTGGACTACTTCGCGGCGTCGTCGGCCTTCGGCTCGACAGCCTTCGTGGGAGCGGCGGTTGCCTTCTTCGCGGGGGTCGCTCGCGTCGGGCTCTTCTTCGCGGCCGGAGCAGCAGCGGGCTTGGCGGGCGCCTTCTTCGCGGGGGCCTTCGCGGTTCCAGCGGTCGGTGCCTTCGCGGCGCTCTCGCCCAGTGCCTCGGCTCGCATCTGCTTACGGCAGGCAGCGCGCCCGGCCTTCGAAGATGGGTGCTCGCACTGGCTGTGGTCGAAGTGCTGGCGGGTCATCTCGTCTCCCTGGTTCGTCGTGTCTTGCTGACACGGCGAAGCTAGGAAATCGACGAGTGCCGTCCGTAGGGTCTCGACGGACTCCGTGGTGAATCGTGATCCTGGCTCATAGCTCCTCGTCGTGTTGATGACCCGGCTGGGTGTGGGACGTCTCTCGTCCCACACCCGCCCTCGCGTGCGGTGTTGCTAGGCCGTGCCGTCCGCCTCGACGGCCGGGCGCTCACTCTCTTCGCCGTCGGCTCGCGTTACGCGTGCGTGGTCGGTGACGACGCGGCGGAACAGGTCGTGCGTCGTGGCCCCGGTGTGCTTGAGCGCCCAGTCCTGCGCGGCGTCCTGCTCACCCTGCGGGCCGCTGTCCTCACCGCACTCGTGGGCGGTACAGCAGATCTCGAACGTGTACCCGCCTTCGGGTGCGTGGCGGATCGTGTGGTCTACGAAGCGGTAGACGGCTCGGGTCACAGGACGGCTCCAGTGCTCTGTGCGTTGGCTCGCTTGACCTTCTCGGACAGCACTTCTTCCGGGCTCAATTCCTCCACGCATTCCGGGGACGCCTCCCACTCCTTGCCCCCGCCGAGGGGGCGCAACATGCAGTAGGGGCCGCCCTTGCCCATGAACTCGCCGACGCGGTTCCTGGCTGTGTCTCGCACCAGAGCGCCCGCCTGAAGAAGTCCGACGTCGGTCATGCCGTCGCTCCGTGGAAGTCGATGCCGAGGGTTGCGAGGGTGGCGGCGGTACGCCGGTCCCGCTGTCGTCGCCGCTCCTGCTCTCGCTCGTAGGCGACGAGGTACGGCCGGATGAGCGGGGTGTCTTCGCCTCGCAGGAACTCGGGGGGACGAGGAGAGCGCGGAGTCGAGATGGCGGCGGGACGTGCCACACCCCCCGTGCGGAAAGTGATGGTCGGCTCGTCCGTGAGCGGGTGCTGTGTCGGCACAGCCTGAGCGGGCGAGGTAGCGCGGCGCTTGCCGGTCGATGGCATGAGCCACGAGAGAAGGGCAGCCAGTAGGCTTCGCACGTCGGTCACTCCTTGGGTGATCGGCCACGCCCCCGGACTGTTCGCGCAGTCGCGGGGGTCTTCCGTTTGGGCGGTGCTATGGGTGCTGTCAAGGTCCTGCGCTATCGAGTATACGCGTATTCGCATATACGCGGTCGCGTGATCACGCAGATACGCGGACGCTGATAACCATGGATCTTGACCGCAGCAAGCCGGTGTGGCCCCAGGTAGCGGCCGAACTGAGGAGACGCCTCGACGCTGGCCAGTACGCGGCCGGTACTCGGTTCCCCGCCGTGAACGAGCTGGCCGCCGAGATGGACGTAGCGCCCTCGACTGTGCAGAAGGCCGTGGCCGCCCTCCGCGAGGAAGGGCGGCTCTACACCGTGCTCGGGCAAGGCTCGTTCGTGAAGGGTGACGAGTAGGCGGGGCGGTCAGCGTCATCAGTGCCCGTCGGGATGCCTGGCCATGAGGACGTTGCAGTCGGACACCGTCGTGCCGTCACCACCGGCCTTCGCCCAGCTCCGCACCTTCGCCAACTCGACACAGCCCGCGCAGCCTTCAACCGGCGTGGGCTCCAGTTGGTCTGTGCGATCCGGCAGATCCACCGGAGCACTCGGGTAGCTTCTCGGCTCGCTCATGCCGACCCCTTCACGTCGTCCGTGTGACGACAACGCTAGGAAGGAAGGCGCCCCGACCCCGAGTCGGTTCTACGTTGTTGCACGCGAGTTTCAGCCGAGGGCGTCCAGGGCGGCCGTCACACAGACCCGCGCTTCGGCTCCATAGACCGCCATCTCTCGAAGCTCGGTGAACGCCCGTACGTACATGGCAACTTCGCCCGGAGCCGTGAGGGTGACCTGAGCCGTCAGAAGTTCCACACGGACCCGTTGGTCATCGAAGATGTTGAACCCCTCCAGGGTCCACATGCTTCGCTCGCGGGCGGCGAAGGGAACCACACCCAACGAGACGGCGGGCAGCGA
Organism: uncultured Streptomyces sp.; assembly: GCA_946480485.1. The sequence continues at coordinate 10,925 of CAMLJW010000050.1, forward strand.
CATGACCGACAGCAGGTGCCCCAACTGCCCGGCCATCGTCTCGGCGTCGCCGACCTGGTAGCGCAACACCGACTCCTCAACCAGGAGCGTGAAGCGGTGGCCGGACTCGTGCAGCACGCGGGCCCGAGCCATGCGAGCGTCTACCGCCTCGGTGATGTCGTCGGGTGCGCTGTGGAAGCGGCGGATCGTGGACAGCAGCGCAGCCGCGTACGCGGGCGTCTGGAAGAGGCCGGGTACGACGTGCGAGGCGTAGCCCCGGTGCAGCTTTGTCCGCTCGTACAGCGGTATGCGGGACTCTTGCAGACGGCGCAGGCCGGTGCGCTGGAGGCGCTTCCACTCCATGTACATCGAGGCGGCCGTCCGGCTGGCGGCGATGATGTCGGCAGCCTGGTCGCCCGCTTCGCACGCGGCGCACCACTCGCGGATGTCGGCGTCGGTGGGTGGCGTCCGTGCGTTCTCGATACGAGAGACCTTGGACTTCTGCCAGCCACAACGCGCGGCAAGCTCATGCCCTTTGAGCCCTGAGTCCAGGCGGGTTTCACGCAACCGCGCGGCAACCGCCTTGCGGGCGTTCTCGACACTGGATGACTGGTACTGGGGCATGAGCTGGTTAGGTGCCGGCGCGGATCAGACCGTGAACTCCTCGTGGGGTGTGGCGCGTTCCCAGACCGACTCGAACGCGTCGGCACAGAGCTTGATCACGTCCGGGTCCGAGTTGAGTTCGTGCCCCGCCGACGAGCCGTCCCCCGCGAAGTGACCGAAGCGGATCAGCCGGTCATCGAGAAGCCAGAAGTCGGCGCCCGGCAGAGCCAGCGTCGCGGCGTCCCTTCGCGGAAGCCAGCGCACCAGCTCTCCGGCCTCCACGTTGAGGTACGTCCCCGCGTGCTCGTACCGGATGTACTCACTGACCGGCACGGAGACGACGCGAGCGCGGCGCATGACGACGCCACGGCCCACGGCTTCCCGTACCAGGTCAAGCCAGGGACGGCGGCTCTCCACAGACTCGGGAGTGATTCGGCCGGCTGCCTGCCACAGGGCGAAGTCGTCGGCCTCGGCAGCCACCCCGTAGGAGTCGCGCAACTCCAGGTGTACGGCCGAGTGGTGGCAGTCGCGGATCAGCTCAGCGAACGGCGGAACGCTGCTCGGCCTCATCACATGCCTTCCTGATCAGTGGCACCATGCGCGCGGGAATGCGGATGACTGCCTCGGTGTCGGGAATGTGCCCGACCGCAAGGCATTCCACTTCGGTGCCGTCGTCAGCCTTCCAGCCCTGGAGCACGAGGTCTGCCGACTTGTCGTCCACCCACACCGTCGGGCAGTCGTCACCGTTGGTGTTCGGGTCCTTGCCGAAGAACAGTAGAGCCATGACCTTGCTCCCTGACTACTCGGTTGCGTCTGGTTGCACGAGCGTCGCCCGCACGGCTGAGGAGCGTCAAGACCGCCTGGACTCACACGGTGGGTGTGGAACGGAGATGCTCCACACCCACCACGACAGAGACGACGAGGAGTTGGGCGAAGCTGAGCCAGCCGAACGCGAACGCGGCGGGGACGCTCATCAACGCCGGGAACCGGGTCAGGTCCATTCCCACCATGACCGGCCTCTTACGGCGGAACTCCACCCAGGGACCGAGCGGCACCGCGACCACGGCTCCCACTGCCCGTCCCGCGGCGGCCAGCGCCGCCACCCGGGTCGGCCCGGCGTGCAGCTCGAGGATCGCGATCCGCGATCATGGGAAACGCGCCGAACCCGAGCGATGTGCCGTACGAGCTGACGGCATACGACGCCCACAACCACCCGAACCGCCTGCCCAGCGCCCGTCTACCTGTCATACCCAACGCATCTCTCGCCGACCTGAACCACCACACGCTGACCATCGGCATCAAAGCGAGTAGCGGATGGCGAGATCAAACAACTGGCGGCACCCCGGCCCGGTGGGACAGCACTTGCCGGACCAGTACACGCTCCTTGCCGTCGTCACGCGCCCACTCTCATGGAGGGATCGAAGCCGAAGGGCAACTCCAGGCGGTGGGTGCGCATCAGCTCGTCTTCCGAGAGCAGTTCGCCCGTCCTGCCGTCCGCGGCGACGACCCCGTCACTGAGGATCAGCGACCGCGGGCACAGCTCCAGCGCGTACGGCAGGTCGTGCGTGACCATCAGCACGGTGACGTCCAACGACCGGAGAATGTCGGCGAGTTCGCGTCGCGAGGCGGGGTCGAGGTTGGACGACGGCTCGTCGAGGACCAGGATCTCCGGCTCCATCGCGAGGACCGTCGCGAGAGCGACCCGGCGGCGCTGCCCGAACGACAGGTGGTGCGGCGGGCGGTCGGCGAAAGCCTCCATTCCGACCCGCTCCAGCGCCCTGCGCACCCGCGCCTCCAGCTCCGGCCCCTTCAGCCCGGCCGCCGCGGGCCCGAAGGCCACGTCCTCGCGGACGGTTGGCATGAACAGCTGGTCGTCCGGGTCCTGGAAGACGATCCCGACCCGACGCCGGATCTCGGCCATGTGCCGCTTGCCGACGGGCAGCCCGGCGACCGTCACGGTGCCGGCACCGCCGGTCAGGATGCCGTTGAGGTGCAGTACGAGCGTCGTCTTGCCGGCGCCGTTCGGCCCGAGCAGCGCCACGCGCTCGCCACGCCCGACGGTGAAGTCCACGCCGAAGAGGGCCTGATGCCCGTCCGGGTAGGCGAAGGCGAGACCGGCCACCTTTAGCGAGGGGGCGACCTCCGTGGAATGTGTCACTTCTGGCGCATGTGTCACAAAGTCCATCCCAACAGGCAGACGAGCAGGGCGGCGCAGGGCAGGGCCAGAGCGTACGACCACTGCGCCCTGGAGGCGGTCACCTCGTCGATGACCGGCATGGAACCGGCGTACCCCCGGCTGACCATGGCGAGATGCACGCGCTCCCCGCGCTCGTACGAGCGGATGAAGAGCGCGCCCGCCGACTTGGCGAGGACGCCCCAGTGCCGGACGCCGCGGGCCTCGAAGCCGCGCGACTCCCGGGCGATCCGCATCCGCCGCATCTCGTCCGTGATGACGTCGCCGTACCGGATCATGAAGGACGCGATCTGTACGAGAAGCGGCGGCAGCTTCAACCGCTGGAGCCCCAGGAGCAGTTCGCGCAGTTCGGTCGTCGAGGCGAGCAGGACGGATGCGGCGACACCCAGCGTGCCCTTGGCCAGCACGTTCCAGGCGCCCCACAGACCGCTCACGCTCAGCGACATGCCCAGTACGTCCACCCGCTCGCCCTGTGCCACGAAGGGCATCAGCACGGCGAAGGCCACGAACGGCACCTCGATCAGAAGCCGCTTCAACAGGAAGGCGGCGGGCACGCGGGCCGCGCAGGCGACGGTGGCGAGCAGCAGCGCGTACAGCGCGAACGCCCACATCGCCTCGCGCGGGGTGCAGACCACGACGACCACGAAGGCGAAGACGGCCGTGAGCTTGGTGTGCGGTGGCAGGGCATGCACGCAAGAGTGCCCGTGCCGGTACAGCTTGTGGGCGTGGCCGGCGCCCATGTCAGACGTTCCCGTTCGCGGGTACGTCCGACACGGAGGCGGGGGACGTCTCGTTCGTACGACGCCTGCGTACGGCCCAGAAGACACCGCTCCCGGCACCCATCGTGACGCCCACACCGATCACACCCGCGAGGCCGCCGGAGAGGCGTGTGTTCGTGAGGCCCGAGATGCCGTAGTCGGCGAGGGGGGAGTCGGCGGTCGCGTTCACCTCGGTCTTGGCGTCGATGCCCTGGTCGGCGGCGACCTTCTCCAGGCCGTCGGGGTTGGCGGAGGCGTAGAAGCTGACGAAGCCGGCGAGGACGAGGGAGATGGCGAGGCCCACGAGCCAGACCGTGCGGTGATGGGGCGCCCTTGCTGCTCGAGCGGAGCCGAGAGCTTGGGGCAAGGCGGTGGCCGGCACCGCGTCGGCGGCCGGGGCGTCGACCAGCTCGCCGCGGACCCGCAGTTTCAGCGGGGCGGTCAGGCCGCGGGCGCCGTACACCAGGTCGGGCCGGACGGCGATGATCGCGCCGACGGTGAGCGCGGTGATCGCGGCCTCTCCGATGCCGATGAGGACGTGGACGCCGACCATGGCGGCGAGGACCTGGCCGACGGGGACGTTTGTGGTGCCGCCGATGGCGTAGACGAGCGTGAAGACGGCGGCGGCCGCGGGCACGGAGAGCAGGGCGGCCACGAAGGCGGAGACCGTGAGGGACCGCCGCTTCCTCGGCAGGACCTTCACCAGCCCGCGGAAGACGGTGTACGCGACGACGGTCGTGACGACCGCCATGACCGTGATGTTCACGCCGAGGGCGGTGAGACCGCCGTCCGCGAAGAGGATGCCCTGCATCAGCAGGACGACGGCCACACAGAGCACCCCTGTGCAAGGCCCGACGAGTATCGCCGCGAGCGCACCCCCGAGCAGGTGCCCGCTCGTTCCCGCGGCGACCGGGAAGTTCAGCATCTGTACCGCGAAGATGAAGGCTGCGACGAGGCCCGCCAGCGGGGCGGTGCGCTCGTCCAGTTCACGCCGGGCGCCGCGCAGGCTCACGGCCACGGCTCCCGCGGCGACGACTCCGGCGGCCAGGGAGACGGGGGCGTTGATGATTCCGTCGGGGACGTGCATGGGTGGCTCCGCTTCCGGGTCCGGTCCGGCCATCTGGCTGACCGCTCGATGATAGTGCCTTGTTGCGAAGAGTTCGCAACAGCGGATGACCTCGAACAACCCGGGAGTGTATTCCGCGAAATATGCGACATTAGAGAGGTAGCCACTCAAAGGGTTCTCACAGGGTGCCCCCGCCGAAGGAGCCGCCGATGTCCGCCGTCCAGCAGTACGCGCGCGCCCACATCGTCACGGACTCGAGGGAGGACCCGCCCGCCGTCCCGGTCGCCCTCAGCTACGACCCGGAGTCCGATCCCCGCAGGGTGCACATCACGCTCCCCGGCCACCATGAGTGGATCTTCACGCGCGACCTCCTCGAACAGGGCCTCCGCTCCCCGGCCGCCTCCGGCGACGTACACATCTGGCCCTGCGGACGCGTCCAGGCCGTCATGGAGTTCCACTCGTCGGAGGGGGTGGAGGTCGTGCAGTTCGACTCGAAGGCGCTGATCCGCTTCCTGCGGCGGACGTACACGGCGGGGCCGGTCCACAGCTGAGCACCCACTCGATCGAGCGATCAACACCAACGTGAGCGGGGTGGGCCGCGGGTGTTGGCCGCTTCCGCCACCTGCCGGCCGTCGGGCGCCTGGAAGACCGATGACCCGCGCGCTCGCTCCCTGGGCGCTCATGCCGGGGAAGCGCTGCTCCAGCAGGTCGAAGGTCTTCTGCGCCTCGGTGCCGGGACCGAGAAAAATCGAGAAAAGCAGCCGCGTCAAGGTCGTGCAGCCCGCCCCGTCCCCACGTGCAGCCCGCCCCGTCCCCACAAGTTGCCGGGGCTCCTCCACAGGAAAAGCATGGGTGGGTGAGCGACACGTACGAGAACCCGTCCGATCCCGAGTACGCCCCCGCCTACCTGCGCTTCCCGCACCTCAGCGGCGACCGGCTCTGCTTCGCGGCCGAGGACGACCTCTGGTTGGCCCCCCTCGACCGCCCCGGCCGGGCCTGGCGGCTCACTGTCGACCGTACGAAGGTGAGCCACCCGCGCTTCTCGCCCGACGGCCGGCACATCGCGTACACGACCTGGCGCAGCCTCGACCCGGAGATCCACCTCGCCCCGGTGGACGGCGGGCCCGCCCGGCGCCTCACCTTCTGGGGCAGCCCCGACACCCGGGTATGCGGCTGGACGCCTCCCGACCCGGAAGGAAACTCCGACATCCTCGCCGTCGCCTCGCACGGCGAGCCCTTCTCGTACTTCACCTGGGCCTACAAGCTGCCCGTCGACGGCGACCCGGGCGGCAAGCTGCCCTGGGGCCCGGTCTCCCACATCGCGGTGGCCGACTTCGACGGCGAGCGCAGGACACTGCTGCTCACGGGCAAGCCCCCGCACGAGCCCGCCGCCTGGAAGCGCTACCGCGGCGGCGCCACCGGACGGCTCTGGCTGCACGGGCAACGGATCCTCGACGGCCTCGACGGGCACCTGGACACCCCGATGTTCGTCGGCGACCGGATCGCCTTCCTCTCCGACCACGAGGGTGTCGGCAACCTCTACTCGTGCCGGCACGACGGCTCCGACCTGCGCCGCCACACCGACCACGACGCCTTCTACGCCCGGCACGCCTCCTGCGACGGCACCCGGGTCGTCTACCAGTGCGCGGGCGACCTGTGGATCGTCGAGGACCTGTTGGCCGACTCGCTGCCCCGCCGCCTGGACGTGCGCCTGGGCGGGCCGCGCGCGGGACGCCGTACGTACCAGGTGCCGGCCGCCCAGCACGTCGACGGGATCTCCGTGGACGAGACGGGCCGGGCCAGCGCCGTCGTCGTACGCGGCAGCCTGTACTGGCTCACGCACCGCGACGGTCCCGCGCGCGCCATCACGGACGCCCGGGGCGTACGCGTACGGCTCCCGGAGATGCTCGGCCCGAGCGGTCGGATCGCGTACGTCACGGACGTGGAGGGCGAGGACGCCGTCGAGATCGCGTACCTGCCGCGGGCGACCGGTGACCGTGAGCCGCGCCGGCTGGCCTCCGGCGAGCTGGGCCGCGTACTGGAACTCGTCTCGGACCCACGGGGCGAGCGGCTCGCGATCGCCTCCAACGACGGCCGCCTGCTGCTCCTGGACACGGAGGACGAGACCACCGGCGAGGAGTCCACCGGCGAAGAGCCGACCGGCGAGGTCACCGAGCTGATCCAGTCCATCAACGGGCCGGTGCGGGACCTCGCCTTCTCCCCCGACGGCACTTGGCTGACCTGGTCCCACCCGGGCATCGGCCGATCCCTGCGCCAGATCAAGATGGCCCGGATCGAAGGGCCGGGGCCCGGGCAGGGACGGGGGCCGGGGCAGGTCGCGCGCACGATCGTCGACGTCACCAACGGCCGCTTCGAGGACGAGAACCCGGTGTTCACACAGGACGGCCGCTACCTCGCCTTCCTGTCCTGGCGCGGCTTCGACCCGGTGTACGACGTGCACACCGGCGACCTGTCCTTCCCGCTGGGCTGCCGCCCCTACCTCGTACCCCTGTCGTCGGCGACCCCGTCCCCCTTCGCGCTGAACCCCGAGGGGCGCCCGGCGGCCGGCCAGTCAGGTGCCGTGCGTAGTTTTCGATCCCAT